>JAOZQB010000019.1:0-20234 GCA_029932445.1 Bacteroidales bacterium
ATTAAAAGATTCTTCATTTATATTTTATCCATTGTTTCTTTCCTTCGGAATTATCAAAAATATCAACATTGAAACCCTTTGCAATTTTTTCGCTGAGAGGTATTACTTTATTTCTTCTGTCCGTATAAAGAGGAATAATTTTTTTGTCGTTCATTACAAAATTTAATTTAACCTGTACATCTGAAAAATTCCCCGGAATTGTTACGGCATTCATTTTTTGAGTTAAATTCACTCGTATTAAAGCAATGTAATGAATATTCGAAAAATCTTCCCATTTACCGGTCGTTTTAAACGCAATTTTTTTATACCTTTTTATTCTTTTATTTTCGGTATCAACCAATATTCCTTTTTTAAATGTTACTATTAAAAGACCTGCTAAACTGAATATTAAACTGTAATACCGGGTTTGTAAAATCAAAACAAATCCGATAATAATTAAGAAAAAACCAAGGATTAAAACATTCAAAAATTCATACTTCTTTTTGATATCAATCAATTCCTTCATAATTTTTTTATTTTTTCTATATAAATTTGATAATTTTCATCATCAAAAACAGCAAAAATCACTTTTTTAATAAAGTTGTTTTGATTTAAAAACTGATATACAGTTTCAATTGCAATATCGGCAGCATCCGTTTTAGGAAAACGATAAACGCCGGTACTAATATTGGGAAAAGCAATTGATTTCGCATTTATTTCAACCGCTAAGTCCAAACTTTTCCTGTAGCAACTTTGCAAAAACAATGCATCATCTTCCCTGCCCGACCAAATCGGTCCGACGGTATGGATGACATATTTTGCAGGCAAATTGTAGCCTTTCGTAACTTTTGCATCTCCGGTAGCACATCCGTTCAGCAAGCGGCATTCTTCAAGTAATTCTTCACCCGCTGCTCTGTGAATGGCACCGTCAACACCGCCTCCGCCCAATAAACTGTTATTCGCTGCATTTACAATTGCATCAACATTCAATTTTGTAATATCGCCTCTGTATAATTCGATAATATTATTCATTTAAATTACAGCTAAGATGTTATATTTTTAAAAATTTATCCTTTTTTCAGAATTTCAATCTTAACGGGGGCAATACCCGATTTAGCTAAACCGATTTGAATGGCAGCTTTTCTTGATAAATCAATAATTCTGCCCTTTTTATACGGTCCGCGATCATTAATCCGAACAATCACACTTTTATTGTTATTAAGATTTGTTACCTTAACTTTTGTTCCGAAGGGTAATTTTCGATGAGCTGCCGTAAATTTATTCATATCAAAAATGTCACCGCTTGCAGTTTTTTTACCGTTAAATCCCGGTCCGTACCAACTGGCTTCACCTTTTTGATAAAATTCATAATGTGCAAATTCCTTTTTATTTTTACTTACGGAACAAGAACCGGAAAACAAAAAACCTCCCAAAACAATAAAAACAATGATTCTTTGCATCACAATTTATTAATTAATTTGAATATAATTATTACAAATTTATTAAAAAAACCCATTCGGCTTAAATAGTTTCTTTATTTTTGTAAAAAATAAATTATGCCTGAATTAAGTCAAACTGAAAAACTTTTTGCAAACCGTAAAAACGGTGATTTTTTTATGATTGCCGGACCTTGCAGTGCCGAAACGGAAAAACAAGTTACAGAAACTGCTAAACAAATTTCAAAATGTAAGAAAGTTAAAGTTTTCAGAGCAGGTATTTGGAAACCCAGAACCAGCCCGGGAAATTTTGAAGGTATCGGTGAACCGGCCTTTGATTGGCTTCGAAAAGTAAAAAAAGAAACGGGTCTGCTAACAACAACCGAAGCTGCCACACCTGAACATATTGAAATTTGTCTTAAAAACAGAGATGCTTTAGACATCATATGGATTGGTGCCAGAACAACGGCAAATCCTTTTTCAATACAAGCTCTGGCAGATGCTCTGAGAGGTGTTGACATTCCGGTTTTAGTTAAAAATCCTTTAAATCCTGATATTAACTTATGGGCCGGAGCAATTGAACGATTTCAAAAAGCCGGAATAAAAAATATTGGTACAATCCATCGAGGATTCTACCCTTTTGAAAAAACAAACTTACGAAATCTTCCGAAATGGGAATTAGCCATTGAAATAAAAAGCTTGTTCCCGGATCTTCCGATTATCAATGATCCGAGCCATATCGCCGGAAACCGTGATTACATATTTGATATTGCTCAAAAAGCGCTTAACTTAAATTTTGACGGTTTAATGGTTGAAACACATATAAATCCGAATACGGCCTTAAGTGACGCAAAGCAACAAATTACACCGAACACCTTACAGTCTTTACTTAAAAATTTACAATTCAGAAAATCAAGCTCTGAAAATTCAGAATTTATTGATTTGTTGGAACAATACAGAGAAAAAATTGATTCCATTGATTTTCAACTTATTGAATTACTTAATAAACGTATGGACATTACGGAAGAAATCGGAAAATATAAATTGCAAAATAATGTCAGTATTTTCCAATTAAAACGGTGGTTGAATATTTCCGAAACCAGACAAGAATTCGGGAACTCATTGGGAATGGACAATCAGTTTATTAAACGAATTTTACAACTTGTGCATCGAGAATCTATTCGTTTGCAATCTGAAATTATGAATCAAAATAAAAAGAATTGATTTTTACCTTCGCAATTTAAAATTATCTTTGTAAAAATTTTCAGAATTAAAGAATGTTAAACAGAAGAGTATTAAGGATTAAAGTTCTGCAAGTAGTTTATGCCCAGATAAAAAAAGAGTCAAATTCTTTGCAAAAAGCAGAAAATGAACTTCTTTTCAGCATACAAAAAACCTATGATTTATATTGGTATCTTATGTTATTGCTCGAAGATTTAACAGCTTATGCAGCAAAAATTACCGATATTCGCAAAACTAAAAAATTTGCAAGCGAAGAAGAAAAAAATCCGAATCAAAAACTCATAAATAACAGAGTTACTAAACTTATCAGCCAAAACGAAAGCTATCAAAATCAAATTAACGAAAAGAAATTAAGTTGGGATAATCATCCGGAATTGATTAAAAACATATACAAAAAACTTGAAAATTCCGAAATATTTAAAATTTATCTTTTTGAAAAAGATGATAATTTCAGAAATGACAAACGAATTTTAAAATTTATTTTTTCTGAATTACTTTTTAATTGTAAAGAATTATATACAACTTTAGAAGAAGAAAGTATCTTTTGGATTAATGATATCGACTTTATTTTAACAAAATTAACGCATACAGTTGATAATATTAAGAATCATCAACCGGACAGTTTAGTATTTCCCGGAAAATTTAAGCAACCCGAAGATAAAGAATTTGTAATTAATTTGTTACGGAATACATTAATTCACACTGAAGAATATACTAAAATAATTGAAAATAATATTGTAAACTGGGATATTGATAGAGTAGCAGATTTTGAAAAAATTGTAATGATGACTGCTGTATCAGAAATCATAAAATTCCCTTCAATTCCGGTAAATGTTACGTTTAATGAATATATTGAATTAGCAAAACTGTTCGGAACGGATAAAAGCGGAAGTTTTATTAACGGAATTCTGGACAAAATCATTGGTTATTTGAAGAAAGAAGAACTTTTTATAAAGACCGGAAGAGGTTTAGCTGATAAATAATTAAATAAAATGAACCTTTCACAGAAAATATTAACAATAATTATTATTTTTGCCGTTTGGATAAATTTTCTGTCATGTACTGATAAGACTGAAGAAAATAAACAATCGGAAAACTATACAGGAAACGCAAAGATTGAATTTCTTGACACGATACATGATTTCGGAATTTTGAAAGAAAATGAAATTGTAGAATATACATTTAAATATACAAATACGGGAACTGCTCCCTTAAAAATAAAAAATATTGAAACGGATTGCGGTTGTACGATTCCGAAATATGATAAAAAATCGGTGCTTCCCGGTGAAAAAGCAAGAATAAAAGTTACTTTTGACAGCCAAGGATTCAGAAACAATATTTATAAAACGATTACCGTTAAATCAAATGCTGAAACAAGCAAAATTAAGTTAATTTTAACGGCTTATATTAAAAATAATAAATCATTAGATTATTAAATTAAAAAATTAAAAAAACATGACACAATTAAATTCAGTATTATTAATGGCCGGACAAGGAAAAGAAGGTGACCCGATGCAAATGTTAATTTTTATGGGTATCATCGTTGTAGTATTTTACTTCTTTATGATTCGTCCGCAAATGAAAAAACGAAAAGAAGTTGCTAAATTCAGAAGCGAAATGAAACAAGGCGATAAAGTAATGACCATCGGTGGTATTCAAGGCAAAGTTAATGCGATTAAAGAAGATGCCGTAATTGTAGAAACAGAGGGCGGAACTTTATTAAAAATTGACAAAAATGCCATCATTAAAGATTCAACCGGCTTAATGATGCAAAAATAACAAGCTGTTAACCAATAATTTAAAAGATGAAAAACAAAGGAATTATATTAATTGCATTATTCGCAATCGTTCTTGCATTCGGATCTTGTAAAAAAGGAGTAAATGACCCGTCCTTTTCTTTCAAATCAAGAGATGCCAGAATTACTGCTGATTGGGTTTTAAGTTCTATGAACAAATCAAGAGTTGAAGTTACAACAGCAGGTCAGGAAACCCTTTATACATCAACAACAACTTATGTTTTTGACGGAACTGACATGACTGAAACATCGAATAACGGAATCGGGGATGATATTGAATCCTATTCTTATTCATACGAAATTGTTATAAATGATGACGGAACTTATAATGAAACTGAAACTAATGACGGTGAAAAATTCGAAAAAACCGATTACTGGTTTTGGGCAAATTCCGATAAAACAAAAATAGCTGTTACATTTTCCGGAAACGGAACATACATGATTGATCGCTTGGCAAAAGATGAATTGGTTTTAACACAATCAACGGTTACATCGGAAACAGATTCAGACGGATACGTTACGACAGTTAACAATGATCTGATAATGAGTTTCACTAAAAAATAAGTTAACTTATAAATAACTATCCGATGAATGTTAAAAAATCGAAAATATCACGAAAAAGATTGGTGATATTTTCGATTTTTGTAATTATTGCAGGCGTTTTTTGGTTCTTAAGTGCTATGAACCAAGAATATACAACAAAGATTAATTATAAAGTAGAATTTATTGATTTCCCTGCAGATGTCAGACCGGCATCAGCCGTTCCGGAAAAACTTCAAGTTACTATTAAAGATTACGGATATAATTTAATCGGAAAAACCGGTTCAAACCAACCCTTAAAAATCAGTATAAAAAAATATGCCGTAAAAGATAAAAATGATAAATCAAAATTAATAATATCGACCCATCTTTTATCTGACAAATTCTTTCCTGAAGCTTCCGGCATCAATATTCTTTCTGTTGATCCTGAAACGGTTATATTTAAAGTTGAAAAGTTAAAGACGAAAAAAGTTCCTATAAATATGAATATTGATTTTTCTTGCACACCGCTTTTTATGCAATCGGGTAAAATCCAAATTATACCGGACAGCATTATTGTTTCGGGTACTGAAAAAACCATTAAGAATATTTTATTTGCAGAAACGGAAGCTGCAAAATTCCCTGATTTAAGTGATACACTTCGAACAACATGTAAATTAAAAAAAATAAACGGAATTAAAATTTCTGCCAAACAAGTAAAAATAATTATTCCTGTTGAAAAATATACCGAAAATTCTGTTATCGTTCCTTTACAAATTAAAAATTGTCCGGACAGTTTAAAACTTATCACATTTCCGGACAAAATAACAATTACTTATAAAGTTGTTTTAAGCCAATTTAAATCAGTTAAAAAGGAAGACTTTATACTTTTTGTTGACTGTAATGAAATTGAAAAAAATCATCCGGAGAAGTTAAAAATAATGATTGAAAGCTATCCTAAATTTCTGAAATCAGTACAAATTTCACCTGAATTTATTGAGTACGTTATTGAAAAAAATCAATAATATTTTTCTAAAATACCTATTGATTAATAATTTTTATTAATTTTGCAATCCGAAAAAACGGTCTCGTAGCTCAGTCGGATAGAGCAACAGCCTTCTAAGCTGTGGGTCGCAGGTTCGAATCCTGCCGGGATCACACTTAAAAACATAAAAGCTTTGCATATCAATAGATTGCAGGGCTTTTTTTATTTTCATACTATATATTAATCCACATTATTACTTTCGTGTGGGTTTTGCCGTTCATAAATAATGTGGAGTCAAAAGTTTATGTTGATTATTGTAAATGTTTAATAACCCGAATTTGGAAAATAATCAAAACAAAATGGCGTAAGCTAACTTTTAACTCCTGAATTATATGAATAATTCAGGTTAAATTTCTCATGCTGAAAAACATAGCTTCAAAAAACAATTATAAATTACTGTATTTCAAAGATATTAGCATTTAAATTTTGAAATAAAACAAAAATTAACAAATCTGTACCTCTATTAATTAAACTTATACTAAATTTGCAAATTGAAAATTTAAATAAAACTTAAATATCATGGCAGAAAAAAAATTCATTACCTGCGAAGGTAATCATGCAGCGGCTCATGTTGCATATTTATTCAGCGAAGTAGCTGCTATATACCCGATTACACCGTCATCTGATATGGCGGAATATGTTGACTCTTGGTCAGCAAACGGAAGAAAAAACCTTTTCGGACAAACCGTAAATGTTACTGAAATGCAATCGGAAGGCGGTGCCTCGGGTGCTGTTCACGGAGCTTTGCAAGGCGGTGCTTTAACATCAACATTTACGGCATCACAAGGTTTACTTTTGATGATTCCGAATATGTATAAAATTGCCGGTGAATTATTACCGGGTGTTTTTCATGTTGCAGCCAGAAGTCTTGCTGCTCAGGCATTATCAATTTTCGGTGATCATAGTGATGTAATGGCAACCCGCCAAACAGGATTTGCTATGTTAGCAACCGGAAGTGCTCAACAAATTATGGATATTGCACCAATTGCTCATTTAGCTGCAATTAAAACAAGAATTCCATTTATTCATTTTTTTGACGGATTCAGAACATCTCACGAAATTTCTAAAGTTGAAATCCCTAATGAAGATGAACTAAAAAAATTAATTGATTATAAAGCTCTTCAAAAATTCAGAGATAATGCATTAACTTCTACTGCACCTGTAACCAGAGGTTCAGCTCAAAATCCTGATATTTTCTTCCAAGCACGTGAAGCATCTGCTATTTTTTATGATCCGATTGCTGATGTTGTTGCCGATTACATGAAAGAAATTACACGAATTACCGGAAGACCCTATGCTCCGTTTAATTATTTCGGTTCAAAAGATGCCGAGCATATTATAATTGCTATGGGTTCGGTAACTCAAACAATTAAAGAAGTTGTTGAAAATCTTAATGCTAAAGGGAAAAAAATCGGTGTTATGGTTGTTCATCTGTACAGACCCTTCTCAGCTAAATATTTTATGAATGCTTTACCGAAATCGGTTAAAAAAATCACTGTTCTTGACCGAACAAAAGAACTCGGAGCAAATGGAGAACCAATGTATCTTGATGTTGTAGAGTTATTTAAAAACGATAAAAACGCCCCTGAAATTTTTGGCGGACGATACGGGCTCAGTTCTAAAGATACAACACCGGCAATGATGCTTTCCGTTTTTGAAAATATGGACAGAAATGAACCAAAAAATCAATTTACAGTTGGTATTGTTGATGATGTTAAATTTTCTAATTTACCGATTTTACCGGAAATAAGTACCGTTCCTAAAGGAACTTTTGAAGGTAAATTTTACGGCCTCGGTGCTGACGGAACTGTGGGTGCAAATAAAAATTCCATTAAAATCATCGGAGATTCAACCGATAAATATGTTCAGGGATATTTTGCTTACGATTCAAAAAAATCCGGCGGTATTACCATTTCTCATTTGCGTTTCGGCGATCACATTATCCGTTCTACTTATTTGGTTAAACAACCTGATTTTGTTGCTTGTTCAAATCCGGCATATTTATACAAATATGATATGCTTGAAGGTATAAAAGAAGGCGGTTCGTTCTTATTAAACAGTACTTGGAGTGTTGAAGATACAAAAAATCGACTCCCCGACGGTTACAAAAAAGTATTGGCTGAAAAAAATATTAATTTCTACATTATTAATGCGACAAAAATTGCACATGATATAGGTTTGGGGAACAGAACTAATACGATTATGCAATCGGCATTTTTTAAAGTATCGGAAGTTATTCCTTATGATTTTGCCGTTGAGCAAATGAAAATTGCCATTAAAAAAACATACGGAAAAAAAGGTGATAAAATTGTAAATATGAACTATGAAGCCGTTGATCAAGGCGGTAACGGTATCACAAAAATTGAAGTTTCCTCTGATTGGAAATCTCTTAACGGAGAATTAAAATTCGGAATTGAAAGAGGTGATGATGTTCCTGATTATATTAAAAAAGTTATGGATCCGATAAATGCACTAAAAGGAGACGAACTTCCGGTAAGTGTTTTTAAAGGGATTGAAGACGGAACTATGCCGGCGGGAACTGCTCAATATGAAAAACGCGGAGTTGCAACTACGGTTCCGAAATGGATTGCCGAAAATTGTATTCAATGTAACCAATGTGCGTATGTTTGTCCGCATGCTTGTATTCGTCCCTTCCTTGCTGATGACGAAGAAGTTAAAAATGCTCCGGAAGGAACTGATTTTATAAAAGGTATCGGAAAAACAAAAGAATATAATTACAGAATCCAAGTATCTACACTTGATTGTACCGGTTGCGGTTCTTGTGTCGATGTTTGTCCTTCAAAAGAAAAATCATTAATCATGGTTGATCTGGATGATGAACAACGTGCAGAAAATATTAAATGGAACTATTTACACAATGAAGTAGGTTACAAAGATACCGTTGTTGAAAAAGAAAAAACTATAAAAAATTCACAATTTGCTCAACCTTTATTTGAATTCTCAGGTGCTTGTGCCGGTTGTGGTGAAACACCTTACATTAAATTAGTTACACAACTTTACGGTGATTCAATGACCATTGCAAATGCAACAGGATGTTCTTCAATATACGGAGCATCGGCACCTGCAACTCCTTATACTACCAATAATCATGGCGAAGGTCCTGCTTGGGCAAATTCTTTATTTGAAGATAATGCCGAATTCGGATTGGGAATTGCTCTTGCCAATAAAAAACAAAGAGAAATTATCGCCAATATGATGAATGCAGCAATTGAAAAAAGTATTGCTCCGGAAACAAAAGCTGCATTTGAAGCATGGTTAGCCGTAAAAGACAAATCACAAGAATCAAAAACAGTTGCTCCTAAAGTTATTGAAGCCGTTGAAAATGAAAAATGTGATTGCGTTAAAGACATTCTCGGTTTGAAAAAGTATTTGGTAAATCAATCCATGTGGATTATCGGCGGTGACGGATGGGCTTATGACATCGGTTACGGCGGACTTGATCATGTATTAGCATCAGGCGAAAACGTCAATGTTTTGGTTTTGGATACCGAAGTTTATTCAAATACCGGCGGACAATCTTCAAAAGCAACACCGACTGCTGCCATTGCAAAATTTGCTGCTTCGGGTAAAAAAATTCGCAAAAAAGATCTCGGAGCCATTTCAATGACATACGGTTATATTTATGTTGCCCAAATTTCTATGGGTGCCAGTCAGTCCCAAACTTTTAAAGCCATTAAAGAAGCCGAAGCATATCCGGGTCCTTCTATAATCATTGCTTATTCTCCTTGTATTGCTCACGGTTTAAGAGCCGGTATGGACAAAGTTATGAACGAAGAAAAAAGAGCTGTTGAATCAGGATATTGGAATTTATACCGTTTTAATCCTCAATTGGAAAAAGAAGGAAAAAATCCGTTTATATTAGATTCTAAACCTCCGAAATATGAATTATTTAAAGAATTCTTACTCGGTGAAGTCCGATTTAATTCACTTTATAAATTATTTCCCGAACATGCCGATGAATTATTTTCGGCAGCAGAGGAAAATGCAAAATGGCGTTACAATTATTACAAACGTCTTGCTGAAATGGAATATTAATAAATACTGTTTCATAATTGAAAAATCCCGGCTGAGAAGTCGGGATTTTTTAATTTCAAATTTTCACACCTAAAATCAAAATATCATCAATTTGAGAATAATTACCTTTCCAATTAATTAACTCTTTTTCTAATAAAGAATTTTGTTCCGACATTGATTTATTATAAACCGAAACGAGAAACTCTTTAAAACGTTTAATCATATATTTCTTTCCGCTTTCGCCTCCGAATTGATCAACAAAACCATCGCTGAAAAGGTATAGTTTATCATCTTTTTTAACATCAATTATATTATTTTTGAAATCGTGTTCTTTCAAATAAATTCCGATTGGTTGCCTATCCGGTTTTATTTCTGTCAATCCGTCTTTATTCACAATATACAAAGGATTATTAGCACCTGCAAATTGTATTTTTTGCATTTCGGGATCTAAAATACAGAGAGAAATATCCATTCCGTCTTTTGCTTCATCTTCTTTTCCTGTTTGTTTCAAATATTCTTTTATACGTTCTCTTAGCAAATTCAAAATATCGGCAGCAGTTAAATCTTTTTTTTCTGCCGTTATTTCATTCAAAATCGAAATTCCCAACATACTCATAAATGCCCCCGGAACACCATGTCCCGTACAATCAGCAGCAGTAAAAATTATTTTATCGTTTACTTTTTTTATCCAATAAAAATCACCGGAAACAATATCTCGAGGTTTGAAAAAAATAAAATAATCATTAAAAATTGTATTAACTTCCGAGATTTCCGGTAAAGCTGCCTGTTGTATTCGTTTCGCATATTTTATACTGTCGGTTATATTTTTCGAATATTTTTCAATTTTTTGTTTCTGATTAAAAATCTCATCACGTTGTGCCGTAATTTCTTCATTTGCCTGTTCTAAATCGGAATATGCAATATTTAATTTCTTATTTACGATTAAAAAATCAATAATATGCTTTGAAACCCATAAATTAAACAAAGTAAATCCGATAATAAATGATGATGTATAGAAAAAAGGCATTAAGGAAGGAGCTTCGGCAAATTGAAAAATAATTGTATTTACAATTAAAGAGAAAATACCGCTGTAAATAACAATTGCTTTTGTGCTTCTGAGTACACTCAACATATTAAAAAATAAAAATATAATCGTAATAATTAAAACAAAACTCAAAGGACTAACAGGCAGAGGCAAATCAAAAACTGCTAAAAAAATGTATCCGAATAAAAATGTGAATGACAAATCAAAAGTTACCGTATAAAATTTTAACCATGGTTGATATTTATTTTTTTTCGATATAAAATGAATTAAAATAATTGAACCGACTGCAAACACAAGAAAAATAAATTCAAACAATTGAAACTTTTCAGGATTTTTCATCAATGAAGATTTATCGAAAATTAACATTGAAATACTGTCCAGAATTGTTATAATAATTAAAAATGAAGCACGAAAAATATTAATTTGATGTTCCATTTTCATTTCGCGTATCTGAAGCGCTTTTTGAATTTCAGGATCTTTGTGTGATATTGCAAGAAAATTTAACATTATTTCAGATTTTAATGAATAACAATTATTTTTGAAAAATAGTTACTCAAATTTACTTTAAAAAATATCGAAACCAAAAAAATTATGATAAAATACATCTTTACATTGTTAACTGTAAGCATTTCGTTTTTTGCAAACTCGCAAACTTCCTTTAAGATAAAAGCCGGAATGAATTTTTCAAAAGCTGTTTATTTGAATTCTGAAAAAGATGCTTTAATTAAACCTTTCCGACAACTAAAACCCGGAATAGTTGCAGGTATCGCTTTGCAACAATCTGTCAACAAAATCCTTTCGGTTCAAGCTGAAATTCTATACTCTCAAAAAGGATTAAAAACAACTCAAGCTCCTTATAATACAACAATCAATACAATGAATTATATCGAAATTCCGATAACCGGACATTATTCCTTATCGAAAAGCCGGCATTCATATTTCAATATATATATCGGCGGTTTCGGAGCATTTTGGACAGACGGGAAATACAAACGAAAAGATTATTATACCGGGGAAATAAATTCAATAAAAGTAGATTTTCATAATTCGGATTATACTTACAGTCGAATTGATGCAGGCATTTTAGCCGGAGCAATCTATAATATTAAGAACATTGATTTATTTATAAGATACACACACAGCATGATCGGAAGTTCCGAATTAAATGCCGATGCATTAAGGAATAAAGTTTTCTCGTTCGGAATTAACTATATTATTTTGAAATAAAATCGGTATTTTATCGTATATTTGGTAACTATTAACTCCTAAATGTTTAAATTATGAAACACACTTGACAAAGAAGTTTGACACAACAATAGCATGAATAAATAGAATCTGCATTATTTACAGCAGGCAGATTCGTTCCATGTGCTGCACAAAATATAAATAATAAAAGTGTAGAAATTAACAAGTTGCTGAATAATAATTACTTATAAAAACATAAACACATGAAAAAACTATTTGTTTTATCAATTGCATTATTATCAATATTTAGTTTAAATGCACAAAAATTCGGCTTTAAAGTCGGTGTTAATTTATCCGGTGTTAATTCAAGCACAACTTTATCAGATTATCAAACAGCTGCAGTATCAGGCGGATTAAACGGCGGATTGGTTTTTGAATTCAGTCCGGTTAAAATAATAGGTATCAGAACAGAAGCATTATTTTCTCAAAAAGGCTATAACATTGAAAGCGATGTTAATGCAGACGGTACAGATGCCATTATAAACACCTCACTAACAATGAACTATTTGGAAATTCCTTTGTTATTGAAATTAAAACTCGGCCCTTTATATGTAACTGCAGGTCCATATTTTGCTTATGCCGTAAGCGGAAAAGATATTGCATCAATAACGGTTGACGGTCAAAAATTGGCTGAAGACCAATATGCTGATTACGGCCAAGTACCTTCAAATGACGTTTTTAAAGACGGTGAGTTTAACGGTGATAACATTACATACAGCAGGACGGATGCCGGATTAAACGTAGGTTTGGGTGTGAAATTATTAAAATTTTTTGCGGAAGCACGTTATGGTGTCGGTTTGGCAAATATAAAAAGTTATGATAATATGCCTTCTGATGAATTTATGAAAAATTACACCGTAAGTCTTTCTGTCGGTGTGTTATTCGGTAAGTAACCACTTAAATTATTTTGTAATATAATTATGCAAATATTTTGATATTATTTTTTTTTTCTTACTTTTGACATAAATAATGTTTAATTAAAATATACAATTATGAAAAAATTATTGGTATTATCAGCAGCAATTTTGTTTGCTTTTACAATGAATGCACAAAAATTCGGAGTTAAAGCCGGTTATAATATGTCCGGTTATTTAATTAATTTCTATTCTCCGGACGGTTCTAAAATGAGTACCGGATTTAATTTCGGCTTAGTCGGTGAATATCCCGTAAATGATATGATGAGTTTAAGAGCCGATGTTACTTTTAACCAATTAGGTTCTGATTTTGATTCAAAAAACAATTCTGATGAAGATTGGGCATACAGACCTTTAGGTATGGAGTATAATTATAAACAAAATATTAATTATCTTCAAATCGGTATTTCTCCGAAATTTAGTTTCGGTCCGGTTTATGCCTTTGTAGGTCCTTATTTTTCTTATGCTCTCAGTGCTTCTCAAACAGGAACATGGGAAGGAACTTCTCTGGCAGGCTATCCCGTTGCCGGCACAGGAACAGTTGATCTTTTCAGTGATCCTAATACAACTTATGCTCCCTTTCCATGGAATCTTACCGAAGCTTATTCCGACACTAATAATGAAGGCGGAAAAGGTGATTTATATAATAAAATGGATGTTGGCTTTAATTTAGGTTTAGGAGCTAATTTTTCAGGTGTATTTGTTGAGTTAAATGCAGGTATGGGTTTAATGAACTTCATTAACACAGGCAGTACTAATTATGTTGCAGCAGGATACACGACTAAAGATGATAAAACTGTCGCAATTACAGGTGATGCTTCTCAAAAAAATATTTATTTCGGATTATCCGTAGGATATTTATTAGGCGGAAAATAATCCTGATTCAAAAAAATAACATTGAAAAAACCTTCAAGCAATCTTGAAGGTTTTTTTGTTTTACGGGAGAATAATCAAATCAATACTTTCACTTTACTTACCGATTTTAAATTCATTTTCTTAAAATCAAAAGAGGTAATTAAATTAATTCCGGGTGTTTTCCCTTCCTCAATACTTCCGTATTTATCATCAATTTTCAAAGCTTTTGCACCGTTTATTGTTGCACTTTCAATTAATTTTTCAAACGGAATTTCAGGGAAATTTTCTACAATAATTTTCAATTCACTTAAAACAGAAAGTTCTGTATTTGAAGCATAGCTGTCGGTTCCGATGCATGTATCGACACCTTTTTTGAAAAACATCGGAACATCGGGTAATGTGTTTTCGATATACAAATTTGAAAGCGGACAAAACACCCAATAAATATTTTCGGAAAATTTTTCAGCAAAATTTACATCTTTTTCCTTTGAAAAAGTATTATGTATCAATAGAATGGTATCTTTTTTATTCAAATAATGAAGATTCACTTCTAAAGCTGAGTTTCCGGGATAAGAAAATTCATTAAGTAAAAATCCTTTCTCCGAAAGAACATCTGCCAATGCACCGGTTTTATTTTTCATTAATTCATCTTCACCCGGTGTTTCCTGATTATGTACGGATACTATTTTAGTCTTCTCGTCTTCAAAGAAGGAAATCATTTTATATAATCTGTCGGGAACCGAATAGGCAGCATGCGGAACGATTGTGCCCGGTAATTTCAAATCTTTTAATTTATAAAAAATTGCTTTTGCGAGATTAAATGTTTCATCAACTTTTTTATCACTTATCGTAAAAGATTCAATAAAAGTTTGATAAAAAATATCGCTTCTCTTTTTTACTGAAAAACTGTCATCGGTATTTGAAATATCCCCTACGGCAACAATGCCTTTCAAACGCATTTCTTTATCTGCTTTAGCAATTTGTTCCTGTAAATTTTCGGGAAAATTACGCTTGGAAATAATTTCATCAATAAACCCCGGCAATCCCCTGCCCGATTTATTATCTATCATACCTTTCATATGCGATAATTCCAGATGACAATGAGCATTAATAAATCCGGGAACAATCACACCGTTGAAAAATTCCAACGATTGTTGTTCTTTAAATTTACCGCCGGTATCAATTACCTTAATAATTTTTCCGAAATCATCGGTTTCAACAATTCCTCTTTTTAATACCTCATTCCCGGTGTAAATATATTCGGCTGAAAATCGTCTCATAATCTACTACAAATCAATTGTTTATAATTATACAGTACTTAAATAACCATTCTGATATGTGTTGCAAAGAAATAATCAGTCTAAATCTTTAATTAAACTATATAAAATATCGCTTTTTTTTGCTTTATATGTAAAACCGGAACAGAAAAAGAGTCATTATAAAAAAAACAGAAAAACAAAACTCCCTAATGAAAGCTTTCATCAGAAAAGCATCAATTATAAGTACCTTAATTATTTATAAGATTATGTTTATGAAGAGCAAATTCTATATTTAATTCCAAACTGTCTTTATATACCGGTTTTGTCATAAACCCGTATGTGTTTTTTAATACCGCACGAATAGCCGTATTTACGTCACTGTCCCCGGAAATATAAATAATCGGAATATTGTATTTTTCCAGTATAAGCTTTGCTGTTTCAATACCGTCAATTTTTCCTTTCAGATGAATATCCATCAGAATTAAATTCGGTTGTTTATTTTCAAGATGTGTTAAAGCATCTTCTCCGGATGCAACAGTACCGCAATGTTCATAGCCTAATTCTTCAAGGAACATTTCAAAAACAGTACATAACATATTATCATCTTCAACGATGAGTATTTTAGCTTTGCTCATTTTTCTGTGAAAAAATTAATTAGCATGTAAATATAAACAATATTTTATAAATACAAAGATACAAAAAAACAATTATCTCATATCCGTAATCTCAATATCATCCGGATATTTTGATTGGTCAAATTTAAACAATTCTTCGGGAATTGCAATATTCGGTTTATACTCAGCAACTTGAAATGTATAATCAATGCCGGATTTACCCGATGTTTTTACGGAATAAATTTCATCAGTTGATTTATTTATTTTTAATCTGATAATTGAATACGGATTGTTTTCAGTATCTTCAGGATATAAATCAATAACATTATACTTAGCATTTTCAATGGTTTCTTCACCGATTAATAAGTATTTAAAACCGTGTTTATAAGCCGTAAATAATTTCGCAGGATTAAAAATTGAAACTTCAGACGTATCCGTTTCGGAAAGTGTTACCTCATTATCCTCTTTCATATAGGTCCATACAGTTTTTCCGTCAGAAATAATTTCCGTTTTAGGAATTATGACTTTAAATTTTTGTCCTTCAAGAAAAATATAACCCTTTTGAGTATCATGATAATCATTTTGTCGATTATCTGTTGTATATGAAAATTTAATTCTGACTCCTTTACTTTGAGCCGCTTTTTTTGAAAAAGCATCCAAAATCTTTTTAGCAGCAGGATCTTTTACCAATTCAACTTGAGCAAAAGATACTGAAACAATAAACATAAGTATGAGGGTTAGAATTTGATTCTTTTTCATGATTTAGGTTTTGATTATATAAAAACAAAAAGTATACCGACATTAAAACGTGAAAAATGTGCTTTCGGTATAGCCGGAATATCCCGGATATCATTTTAATAAATTTGAAGCTTGCATTTTTCTTAAGGTAATGATTCCAATAAGTCCTGAAGAGAATATTCATCCGAAATAAAAACATCTCTGGCTTTACTGCCTTTTGACGGACCGATAATTCCGGCTGCTTCCAATTGATCTACAATTCTGCCGGCACGATTATACCCTATCGACAACTTTCTTTGTATCAGCGAAGTAGAACCTTGCTGATTCATTACAATTATTTTTGCTGCATCATTAAATAATTCATCTCGATGACCTAAATCTACAGCTCCGGGGATATCATCATCATTTGTTTCAGGTTCAGGTAATAA
The DNA here is from genome assembly GCA_029932445.1 of Bacteroidales bacterium. Taxonomy (GTDB): domain Bacteria; phylum Bacteroidota; class Bacteroidia; order Bacteroidales; family JAADGE01; genus JAADGE01. The sequence continues at coordinate 17,151 of JAOZQB010000019.1, forward strand.
AAACGGCATCGGATACGATTGTTGGTGCTCAATATATTCAGTTATATGTTCAAGTTCAGGCGTATCAATAAAAGCACATTGCAAGCGAATTAAGTCACTGCCTTGTGTTATAAGCATATCTCCGCGACCAATCAAACGATTTGCACCGGGACTGTCCAAAATAGTTCTGGAATCAATCATGGAAGCAACCCTGAAAGCTACCCTTGCCGGAAAATTAGCTTTTATCACACCGGTTATAATATTCGTTGACGGTCTTTGTGTTGCAACAATCAAATGGATACCGATAGCACGTGCTAATTGAGCCAATCGAGCAATCGGCAATTCTATTTCTTTTCCGGCTGTCATTATTAAATCAGCAAATTCATCAATCACCAAAACAATATAAGGCATATATTTATGCCCTTTTTCGGGATTTAACTGTCTGGAAATAAATTTCTTATTATATTCTTTAATATTTTTACATTTCGCTTTTTTCAAAAGTTGATAACGATTATCCATTTCTATATTTAATGAATTTACGGTATGTATAACTTTTTGGTTATCAGTAATAATCGGTTCTTCCGCATCCGGTAAAGTTGCTAAATAATGATTTTCCAATCGTTCATACATTGTAAGTTCAACTTTTTTAGGATCAACCATTACGAATTTCAATTGTGAAGGATGCTTTTTATAAAGTAAGGAAGCAATCATTGCATTTAATCCCACGGATTTCCCTTGTCCTGTTGCGCCGGCAACCAAAATATGCGGCATTTTGGCCAAATCAAATACAAAAGATTCATTAGAAATAGTTTTTCCTAAGGCAATCGGCAATTCCATTTTAGATTCTTGAAATGCAGCTGATTTAATAACGGATTTAAACGAAACAATATCGGGTTTCTCATTCGGCACTTCAATCCCGATGGTACCTCTGCCCGGCATGGGAGCAATAATCCGAATCCCGTGAGCAGCTAAACTTAAGGCAATATCATCTTCTAAATTTTTTATTTTGGATATTCGAACACCGGGAACGGGGACTATTTCATACAAAGTCAGTGTAGGACCTATGGTTGCTTTAATTTTTACGATTTCAATTTTGTAATGCTTTAATGTCTCTACAATACGATTTTTATTCTTCAGCAATTCTTCCTTGGTAACTTCCGGATTTCCGGCTTGATGGTCTTCCAAAAGGTCAATTGAGGGTAATTTAAAATTTTCTAAATCCAATGTCGGGTCATAATTTACAAAATGATGATCCGATATTTTTTCCGATAAAATATCCCGATTTTCTATAACATCCAAAGACAATTGCTCAACATCTATTTTATTAATTTCTTTGTCTGTATTGTTTATAATTTTTTCCGGTTTATTATCCGTGCTTATATTTTCCTTTTTATTTGTATGTTCAATCTCGAAACCAAAATCATTTTCAATTTTTTTCCCGTCATCTGTCAGTTTATAATTCTTTTTTTCGGTAACTTTTATTTTTCCTTCTCCGTCATCTTCATTTAAATCAAAAATAATTGATTTTTCATTTTTTTGAATATCGTGTTTTTTTGAATTATGTTTTTTACGATACTCATTTCCTTCAACGGTCTCCGACTCTTCTTCTTTAAATATTTTTTCGGAAATTTTGAATTTCGGAAATTTTATACCTTTTAAATGTATGTTACTTACAAGTTGATCATACAACAGTTTTAATTTGTTATTGAATCCTTCAATTGTCAACATTAAAAACCCTAAAGCCGTAATAATAAGTATTGTTGATTCACCAAAAATACCAAGAAATGATTTTAACCATAAATGTATATCATAACCGAATTTACCGCCCAAAACCGGATTTTGATTTCCGAAAATTAAAGAAACGGTAACGGAAGTCCAAAAAATAATAAATGCTAAATTCTTAAGAAGATTTAAAAAACTTTTTTTATAGAATCCCAATGATTTCAAACCCAAAACGAAAAACAGAATGACAAAAAAGAAAGATGCTACGCCAAACCACTGATAAACAAATATATCCGAAAAGAATAAACCAAGTTTACCGACAATATTTTCAGTATTAACATGTGTATTAAAAATATAATCAAACCATCCCAAGTCCAAAATATCCTGATCTTGTTCCCATGTACTTAAAAAAGAAGAAAAAGAGATTAGAAACAAAACAGATAAGAGGATGAAAAACATCCCCCACCAAGTTCTGAATTTTCTGTCATTAACTTTTTTTTGAATGCGTTTTTTAACAGGTACGGATTTTGATTTAACGTTTTTTTTCTTTGCTTGTGTTTTTGCCATTAATATTCAGAATTTTTAATACATACAAAGATAAAGTTTTTTCTTAAACATTACGATTAAAACAATAAGAACACTTACTGAAAAAAATACGTTTTATAAATAAATAACCGTATTTTTGCATGAAACATATTTGAAATTTAAAAATTATGGGTTTTTTAAAAAAATTAAAAGGCGCGGTCAGTAAATTAACAGGCGGCGGTGCAAAAGTTACCGTTTTTGTAAACGGCAACGACATCAAGGAAAATTTAAACATTACGATAAATGCTGAAGTTAAGGACAATCCGCTGGAAGTAAAAAAAGTATACCTTTGGCTTAAAAGTGTTGAGAAAATTGATATTCCCAAGAATTCACTCCCTCAAAATATGAGAGAAACTGCAAACTTCGGTTTAACACTGTCAAATGACAGATTCCCGAAAAAAGAATTTATTGTTACGGAAGTTCAAAAATTAGAAGCAAAACAAACTTACACTTGGAATATTGATATTAAATTAGACGACGAAGCAATTCCTTCATACAAAGGACATTTTGCCAATCATGAATGGTTATTTTATGCCGGTTTAGACGTAAAAGGAAATGATCCGGATTCCGGATGGCAAAAATTTGATTTAATATAATTTCTATATAAAAAATGCACTCAAAAACTGAGTGCATTTTTTATAATTACTTTATTATCAGAATTTTAAAACAATACCGCCTTTAAGAAAGGAAATTCCGTATCCGAGTTCGGCAAAAAAACCAAATTTATCGTTTTTCATCCATCTTGCTCCTATAAATTCATCATCAATAAAATAGTTATCACTCCAATTATAATAACCG
>JAOZQB010000019.1:20244-22009 GCA_029932445.1 Bacteroidales bacterium
CATTAAAAAAATTGAGTAAATCTTTTTTAGTAAAAAAATTTATTATAAAAATTTTAAAGCGACCCCGGCTTTAAGATAGGAAATTCCGTATCCGGCTTCTGCAAAAAAACCGAATTTACTGTTTTTCATCCATCTGGCACCGACAAAAACATCATCTACAAAATAAGAATTTGTAGAATCATAAAAATTATCCGTATAATTCCAACTGGAAAAACCAATTCCGGTATGAATACCCGCATATAAATCAAAATTTCCCGTATCAAAAAATTGAAAATGAAAAACACCTCGTGCTGCTACAATTGTATTAGTATAAACACCACCGGTATATGGCGAAAATCGGAATCCGCCAAAACCGCCTACGCCGATTACGCCGACATTCGGAATATCAACAATACCGGCTTCAAAACTGGCATTAAAAGAAGGAATCGGTGAAAGTGACGTTACATAACTTGACCACCCGAGGCCGATACCCACATTAAGGGCTTTATCGCCTTTTTCAAAATTTTGTGAAAACATGCTTGAAGTAAAAAATACAACAGCAACTGCTAAAAATAGTTTCTTAATCATAATTTTTGGTTTTAATTTAGTTTATAAATATTAATTCGGAACGCAAATGTATATATTTTGATTTTATTATAACAAGTTAATTAATGAAATATTTCCGAAAATATATACGGAAAACATATAAATTTCAAGTTTAAAAGCGATAAAAAATAATATCTTTGTCCTCTGTTTTAATAAATATATAAAATATGAAAGCATTTCACGCATATGATATCAGAGGCATTTACAATAAAGATTTTAATAAAGATGATGCCTATAAAGTCGGTTATTTTTTACCGAAATTATTAAACACAAAAAAGATACTTGTCGGAAGAGATGTCAGAGTTTCTTCTCCGGAAATTTTTGATTTTTTATGCAAAGGTATTAATGATGCCGGTGCCGATGTTTATAATCTCGGGCTTTCAACTACACCGATGGTCTATTTTATTACGGCTAAACATCATTTTGATGCTTCTGTAATGATTACGGCATCACACAATGCCAAACAATATAACGGCATGAAAATTTCACGCACAAATGCTCTGCCGGTAGGATACGACAGCGGTTTGAAAGATTTAGAAGAAATGATGAAATCTGATTCGATTTCAGTTAATAAAAACAGAGGAAAAATAATTGAATACAATCAAAAAGAAGAATATCTTAACTTTCTTAAAACTTATGTTCCGGATATTTCAAATCTAAAAGTTGCAATTGACTGTTCTAACGGAATGGCGGCGTTACTTATAAAAAATTTACTCGGAAATAAGCCAAGATATATTTTTGATGAACTTGACGGCACATTTCCGAATCATGAAGCCAATCCGCTTATTCCGGAAAATATTGTTGATTTACAAAATCTCGTTAAAAAAGAAAAAGCCGATATCGGAATTATATTTGACGGTGATGCCGACCGTGTTATGTTTACAGATGAAAATGCAAAATTTATTTCTCCTGATTTAATGATTGCCGTGTTAGCCGATTATTATAAAAATGAATCGGGGAAATTCCTTCAAGATATCAGAACATCGAAAGCAGTTGCCGAATATGTGGGTAATCGTTTTGAAATGAATATGTGGCGAGTCGGCAGAGCTTATGCAGCATTAAAACTTCGTGAAATAGACGGTGTTTTCGGAGGTGAACTTGCCGGACACTATTATTTTCGTGATTTTTATTATTCGGATTCCGGTCTTTTGGCAAGTTTGATTTTTTTAGATGTGATTGC
>JAOZQB010000163.1 GCA_029932445.1 Bacteroidales bacterium
ATATTTTCCAATTCTTCCTTTGAAAATCGTTCATGAAAATCATCAGAAATCGGTTCAACAATGCAAACACATTTCAGAGAGTCTGTTTTATCAGAATTATTGTTACAATATTTTTCTTCTAATCCTGCAATTGTATGAATGCCTGTGAGATAAATGTATCCGAAAAGGCCTGCAGCAGCCAATAAAATAACAACGAGTAAAATTTTAAAAGCTTTTTTTGTCAAAAATCGAACGATTATGATAACTGCAATAAAAGCAATTACACCGATAATAAGAGTTTCTTTATCCATAAAACAGAATTTTATAATAAGTTTGCGAAATATTTCTAAATGTAAAATTACAAATTTTTAGTTATTCCGGAATTCTTTTCATAAAAAAACAATGGCTGACAAAAATAAATACTCGAAAAAAAAACATTATAAAAAATATTCAAAAGAAAAAACCGAGAAATCTTTTTCGGATACTTCTGCTGAAAAATCTAAAGTCGAAGCAATCAGATTGAATAAATATTTAGCAAATGCCGGAATTTGTTCAAGGCGTGATGCCGATGAATTGATAAAAGAAGGTCTTGTAAAAGTAAACGGTAAGGTTGTGACTGAACTGGGATTGAAAATTTCGAAAAATGACACGGTAAAATACAAAAATAAAAAAGTCCATTTTGAAAAATCGGTTTACATTCTTTTAAATAAACCGAAAGGTGTTTTAACAACCGTTTCGGATGACAGAGGACGAAAAACAGTACTGGATTTTTTCAGAAATAAAATTACGGAACGTATTTATCCCGTCGGACGACTGGATCGTGATTCCACAGGTATTTTACTACTGACAAATGACGGTGATTTAACAAAAAAATTAACCCATCCCAAATACAATAAGAAAAAGATTTATCATGTTTTTTTAAACAAAGATTTAGAAAAAAAAGATGCCGAAAAATTAGTTGAAGGTATTAATTTAGAAGACGGCTTTATGAAATTTGATACCTTGGCATTTCCCGATCCGAAAAGCAAAAAAGATATCGGTATAGAAATTCATTCGGGCAGAAACCGAATAATAAGACGAATGTTTGCCGAATTAGGATACGATGTTTTAAAATTGGACCGAGTGTATTTTGCCGGACTGACAAAAAAAGATTTAAAACGAGGAAAATGGCGTTTTTTAACCCAACTTGAAATTTCAAATCTTAAAAGAGGCATTTATGAATAAGTTTGGGATAATTTTTGCATAGATATTTTAAAACCTAATCAAATCAAACACAAAAAAACATGAAAAAATTACTTTTAATCCTAATTGCAATAATTCCTTTGCAAGTTTTCGGTCAACTTTATTACTACCCTATAACAACTGCAAACATTGACAAAACTCAAAAGTTCTTTTTTGTTGATAATCATCAAATATTGTGGAAACTGAAAATGAAAAAGAATGTTAAAGCAATTGTTAAGAACTTACCTTATAATACCATAAAATATTATGATTATGTTACACCGAAGGAATATCTTATTACCGATGATTATATTTATTTTCCTAATGATACAAGTCTTTTAATTATCGACAGAAAAGGGAAGCTCGTAATGAATATGATTTCCCCTCGGAAACAATTATTCGACAGTACCGAATACAGCAAATTTTCAATCTCGACACCGGGCGGAAAATGTGAAGGAAATGCCGGAAAAGGGTATTTTATGGAATTTTGCGGTAATTATTTATTTTACGTTACCGGAAATAAAATGATTTGTATAAATCGAGATAATTTTGAAATTATTGAAGAATACGACTTTAAAGATTTTAAAAATAAAGCAAAAGCTCCTAATCACAAATATATTTTTGAAGCTGTTGAATTTACGGTAGAAATTGAAGGAAAAGATTTAGTAAATTGATTTTATAATACTGAAAGTTATCGTATCATTATTTTAGTTTAAGTGAAATTGATTTGCGTTTGATCCTCCCTCTGTTTACCGGCAAAATGATACGATTACTTGCGGATTTAAGGTATAAGACTAAATATATTATTAAAATTTAATTTTACTTTCATCATTTACAACTTTTAAACTATAACTTGTAAATGCAGACATTACTTTTGCACCTGCTCTTATTATTTTGGAATCTGAAATAAGCCAAACGCAATCAATTTGTTTTTTAAAATCTTTTATTGCCTTTTGCCATATAACTCTTGCTTTATTTTCAAAACCGGTCATTTGTTTTGAATCCCAAATGATAATAACCTTTTCATCTCCTGCCGAAGCAAAAACTTCTTTCCATTCACTGACTCCGAATTCTGCATCATCTACAGTAAACTGACCGATAAATGAGAATTTCAGACAATCTTCTCCTTTAAAAGTTAGAAGTTCAACATTAATATTTCTTTCTTCTTCAGCCATAATAAATATTTTATATTAAAAAAAGTAAAAAATCATTTCTAAACAATGATACAAATATACGGTTTCTTACATAATTTAACAGGTATCCTTAAATGTTTCAAAACACCTGTTCTGTCCAAATTACATCTTCAGAACACCGTTGTACCGGCTCCGAAATAAAACAAACATTAATCTGAGAATTCATTTTTTAATCAATTCCAGAAGTAAAAATATTAGGGTTGATTAATTTATCCGTAATTTAAAGTTTCAAATAGTCTCGTTTCATTCATTTTTTATATTTTAGCATTTTGATTAATAACATTGAAATTTCAAAATAATGAAAACTATAAAACCGGTCATTTATCGAATTTCCCTTTTAACGGGTATTTTCTTTTTTTCAATTTTCAATCTTGCTTGGATTTCAACAACAAATTACGATTTCGGAAGTTTGAAAAAAAAATCTTATTACAAAACACTTTTTAATGAAACCGAATTATTAAAATTATCTGAAGCGGATGACCGGTATATTAAGGGTAATACAAAAATGCTTGAAGGGGAAAAATATTTCAGAAAAGCTGACGGTTTTAAAAAAGTTGCTGAAAATTACGGAGGTAAAACCCTAAAAAAAGTAAAACGATATGAAAAAAAAGGTGTCAAAAGCTATTTAAAAGCTTATGAAGATTTTTTTAATGCTTCCGATATTAAATTTCATATTTATTCGGAAAAATTAAAAAATATGAATACCGATAATTCAAAAAAACATCTTAAAGCTGAAGAAATTTCAATTAATGCACGTTCAATATTCATTGACGGAACAGAATTAAAAACACAAGCAAATAAACTCAAGGGGAAAAATAAAACAAATGCCTTAAAACTTGCCTTCGACAAACATCTTGAAGCAATTTATAATCAGGAACTTGCATTTGAAATTTACATGAACGATCCGAATATTATTTATGATGAAAGTACAGATCAAATAACGGATATTAATAAGCAAAATGTTCCGAAAAACAATATAGATGTGATAAATAATGATGCTTATAATACCGATAATGACCCGAATATTTATGAATCGAAAGAAGATTTTATCGTAAGCAAACTGAATATGAGCAAAGAAGATATTTCAAGCTTGGCAGATGCAAAAGATAAAAAAACCTATGCCGATAATATTATGAGTGATGTTGATAATGATTATTCTAAAATTGATAAAATCAGAACCGAAGCTGAATTATCGGAAAATGACTATGAAAAAGACATGAAAAATAAAATGGCCGGCGGTATGGAAGATGTTTTATTTGATAAAATGTTAAGAGCAGCAGATTTATATTTTAACGCTGACAAAATAAAATATGAAATTTACAATAAACATTTACCGAAAGCAAGAACATCAGATAATATAAATAAGGCAAAAAAATATGAGGAAAATGCCGAAAGATTACATGCCGATGCTTTAAAAAGATACCATAAAGCAAATTTTTATTCCGGACATAAATCAAATAAATACATACAAATTATGGATGCGGTTCAAACAGAATTATCTGCTGTTCAAGAACAAGAGAATGCTTTCAGTATTTATTTTAATCAACCGAAAAAAATAGTTGAAATCCCGAAAAATAATACTGAAATAACAAAACCTTCCGAAACATCTGCCGAATTAACTTATAACTATTCCGGTTCATTTATTTACTCAAAATACAACCCGAAACCTGTTCCGCTTAAAGCAAAAAAAGGAATTTTCTTTAAAGTTCAGGCGGGATTATTTAAAGGATTATTACCGCTGAAAACATACGGTAAATATTCACCAATCAGTTTTGATACTTTTAAGAATAACCCGTACAGACGATTTTTTTTAGGGGAATACAAAAGTTACAAAGCGGCAGAATATGTTCTTAACCATATTAAGAGAAAAGGCTTAACCGATCCTTTTATAGTTGCTTTTGAGAACGGAGTAAAAAAATCTGCTGCATACGGAATCTCCAAAATTATAAGAGATACTGAATTCGAAAAAATCGAAGCACAAGAAATGTCGTCATTAACCGGTAAAGCATATTTTAATAATAACAACTCTCAAAACAACAATATATCCGAAATAAACGATATAAAAAATATTTCCGAATTTGACGGCTTGGTTTATTGTATTCAATTAGGAAATTTCTCATCACAAAAACAAAAATCGGATTTTCCCGGAATTTCAAATCTTATTTATGAAAATAATAAAAGTTCTTTTAAATATTTAGCCGGTCCGTATTTAAATTATGAAGAAGCAAAAAAAGAAGGCAATAATCTTAAAAACAAAGGATATGAAGGTGTTTTTACAGTTGCTTATAACTACGGAGAAAAAATAAGTTTGAGTCAAGCTTCAGAAATAAAAAAATCCGGAAAAAATCAAATTTCGGATATGAATTCAAAAAATCAAATATATTTTTCAGTTCAGGTTGCAGCCTATTCTCATAAATTAAATAATGCAGAAATGAAAGAATTTGAAGATTTGTCGGAGAAATATCCGATTAAAGTTAAACAAGTAGACGGCGGTTTATTTTTATACATAATAGGACAATATAATACCTATAAAAAAGCTGCTTCGGTTAAAAAAGAAATTAAAGCATTGAATTTTGACGGTTTTGTTATTGCTTTCAAAAACGGCATGAAAATAAGTGCTTCTGAAGCCATTGAAATTTTAAAAAAGAATTAATTCTCAATTTTGTTTACCGGTAAATTTATTATGAGTAAAAAAGAAAAAATCCAAAATAAAGAAAATGAAACAACCGATACTTTAAACTCAACAAACAAGTTTCTGATTCTTTATAATGATGATTACCATACATTTGATTATGTTATTGATGCATTAATAGATATTTGTAAGCATGAAGAAGAACAAGCTGTTCAATGTACTTATCTGGTTCATTATAAAGGTAAAGCCGATGTTAAAAAAGGAACTTACGGTTTTTTAAAACCAATGATGACTCAATTAAGAAAAAGGGATTTAAAAGCGGTAATAGAATAATATTTTTCAGATTAATTTTCTTAGTAAAGAAAATCCCGAAACTTGTAATAAGTTTCGGGATTAGTGTTATAAAGTATTTTATTATTTTAGTCCTATATAAAACGAAGTAAAAATTATCCAAAATAAATTAATCAATTGATAGTAAGTTGTTTATTTAACATTATTAAAGTTTCATAAAACTTTAATAAGCAGCATTTTAACTTTATAAACTTTTTACTTTTTATGCTAATTTCTTATATTATTTCAACAATCTTCTGAACCACATTTCGATTGCATAAACTTTTCTAGGTGTCCAGCTGTTTATCGGTAAAGTAATACCCGTTTTAATAAAAAACGCATGATTAGGTTGTCCTTCATAAGGTTTTATAACACTTCCGTCATTCATTTCCAGAGTATAATCTTTACTTAAAAAATTTCCGAAAACATAATTAAGTTCCACATTAAAAAACATGTAATTAAAGCCGGCCAATGCCGAAACATTACTTTTTTTCAAAGATTCTTTATTTATTTCAACGGTTTTAGCCGTTTCGGAATAACCGGCTTGCTCAGTTTCAGAAATCAATAAATTATAATTGAATGAAAATCCGCCGTAAATGTACTTTTGAGTTTCGTAAAACTTTTTCCCGTATCTTATAAATACAGGAACAGAAACTTGAGAAATCTTATAAACTTCACGATACGTATATTCGGGAATTGAATTAGTATAAAAATTAGATACAATCCCATACATTCTGTAATCGATTCCTAAGGATACCCCCACATTATTATTTTTCAAATCGTGATTGTAAATAAATGAACCGTAATATCCCGGTGCATAATTAAAATTAAAACCCGTATCCGGAAATAATTGATAGTGATCGAATCCGTTTTTTGCAACCAACATTTTATTTATTAAAGTATCGGGCTGAGCAGAAAAAATAGTATTTGTTGCTCCGAATTTTACGGAAAAATAATCATATTCACTGTCCCATTGAGCAAAAGTAATGCTTGAGAATAACAAAAGAAAAGATGATATTATTAATAACTTTTTCATGTGTCTTTTTTTATTGTTTTTAATTATTACATAGCCTGCCTGACGGCAGACAGAGAACATCCGCATATTAGTTCTTTTTCTTTAAACAAAGGTCTGTCCGTGCATTAGTCATCCCATTGTGAATTAAAGTTTTAGAATGGATGTTTCATATCTTATTTAATTTCTGAATTTTAAACTTT
>JAOZQB010000164.1 GCA_029932445.1 Bacteroidales bacterium
AATTCCGACATTGTATGACAGAATTCTTAAAGGCAAATATCCGGCACATAAAATTAATGAAGGTGATTTAATTATGTTTGCTTCCGTCGGATCCGGAATGAATATTAATTCTATTGTTTATAAATTATAAGAAAAATTACAATAAGAAACATTAAACAAAACAAGTGATTAAATAAACTTATTCTGCTTTGTCATTTTTATAGGGTATTGTGAAATAAAAAGTTGTTCCTTTATTTAATTCGGATTCTACCCAAATTTTTCCGCCCAATAAACGTATAATACTTTCGGAAATGGATAAACCCAAACCGGCACCGCGATATAATTTTTGTGCTTCATTTTCCAGCTTTATAAATCGTTGAAAAATAATTTCTTTTTGTTCTTCTGTCATTCCTATACCGGTGTCTTTTACGCTGAATAATACAAATTGTTTATTTTCACTTAATTCACAAATAACTTCGACTATACCGTTTTCGGTAAATTTCAATGCATTATCAATTAAATTAATCAGAACTTGCTTAAGACGAATCTCATCGGTAATCAATTTTAAATTATCAGTATATTTTTTTACAAATCGAAGCTTTGTATTTCTGAAAAAATCAGAATCTTCTTTTTCGGAATATGTCAGTTCTAATTCTTCAAATAATTTATTAATAGAACATTCTGATTTATTAATTTCTATTTGATCTGCTTCAATTTTTGAAACATCAATAATGTCATTAATTAATTGCAGAAGTGAATTCCCGCTATTAACAATATAAGAAGTCAATCTTTTCCTTTTGTCTTTATCAACTTTGTCATTTGCCAACAAATCAGAGAATCCTATTATGGCATTCATGGGCGTTCTGATTTCATGCGACATATTTGCCAAAAATGCAGATTTTAATTTATCAGCATTTTCAGCTCTGATTTTTGCTTTTTGAAGCTCTTTATTTTGGATTCTGAGTTCTTCGGTTAAATTTCGATTTTTCTTATACGAAAATGAGAATCGTTCGGCAATATTCATCGATTGAAATATAATATAAGCAAGAAAACCGTAAACAGCAAGATATCTTGTTTTCAGTAAATCAAGCGTAAATAAAATATCATTAATATTCGTAAGAAATAACAACAGCATTCCTATATAAGCCCATTTAGCCCCTTGCCTTTTTTTAAGAATTGATTTCGGTAAAGAATAAAAAATAAAATAAAGAGAAACGATTAAAATAAATAAAACCTTAATAAAAACATACTCTCTGACAATATGAATCGGGAAAATGAGACTGAAAATTAACAACAAGCCGGAAATTACGGAAGAAATAATCAACAATTTTTTATTTACTTCACTTTTAAACAACAGATAAAAAAACAGAAAAATAAAAGTGGGATACAGCGAAACTATTGAATGAAAATATCTTGTAATTGTATTAAAACTCGGGCTTAAAATATTCTTTAACAAAGTATCCGTACCTACTAAACCAAGAATAATAAAAAATAACGCAAGAATTGAAAATACCAAATAAGAATAATCTGTTTTAATAAATAAAAACATTATGAAATGATATAAACCGATAATAAAAATAATACTGAGAACGGAAATCATTAAAATAAATTCATTTATTTTATGAGAATAAAACGAATTATAATCACCGACTCTCACTGAACTTATAATTCCCGCTTTTCTGTCAACATAATTAGAGACTTGTATAATAAGTTCATTTTTCTTTTTTAAATAAACCGGTTGTGATAACAAAAGTTTTAAGTCCGGTGTATATTCAGAGGATGTTTTTGAAACTTTTCCGATTTCTTGCAGCAACATCCCGTTTAACCAAATTTTACAAGACGTAAATATGCGTTTATTGTCAATAAGAACCGGTTTCAATGTATCATTTGTCATAATTGTCAAACGATAAGTTGCATATCCGTATTCAGGATAATTATGGTATTTTTTTTGATTTGTCCATGAATTCGGAACATGAATATAGTTCTTTTTTAAGATTTTGTTTTTATTTTTAAAATCAGAAGGTTCAAGTAATTCACCGAAATAAAACTCCCATTCACCGTTTAGTCGACAGATACGGCCGTCTTTCAATTCAGCATTTCGGACATCTATTATTCCTTTTTTTGCGGAAAGATTGGTTTCTCTTTCACAAGAAGACATAAAAAAACTCACAAATATTATAACAAATAAAAAATATAATCGGGGAGTTTTTTTATTGAAGAAATTCATAATTCTGAAAAAATATTCTTTGAAATATTCTCAAATATATAAATTAAAATTAAATATTTCAAGATTTTTGAGGATTTGATAAATAAAAAAAAGCTGCCTTTTCAGACAGCTTTCGGTTTTGTGCAGTTTCGAGTTTTAAGGTTTAGGTTAATGAATAAAACTCATTTAATACTAAGATGTTTTTATTTAAATTATTCCATAAAAAACACAATATCTTTTTTAAATTTTTTCATCTTTTTTTGCAAATCGCTCATAATTAACAAGCCAGGCAGCTGCATTTTTCACATATCTTCCGGTTCCGGCATTATCCCACGAAACATATAATCGTGTAAAACCGCCGTCAAGAATTAATCTTTTACCGTCTTGTTCATAAGTTGCACAAACTAAATTCTTCTCATGTCCGTATATCAAAGGTTCTAAAACTTGTTGGTTATCTTGTAATGTGGCAATCGTAATGCCTTCATAAACATATTCCAAACCGGTTGTTATTAAATGTCCGGTTGTTAATCCTACTTTTTTATTCTTTTCATTTAACCCGACAACAACATTCCCGGGTAAGTTACCGTACATTTTTACTCCGATTAAATAATCTGATACATAATTGGCATCGGCATAATAAGGTTCATTATCACCCCAAATATAAACGCCTTTTCCGCTGTCAAAGAATTTTTTAATAACCTTTAAATGACCTTCATTTAATTTCTGAGTATAGCTTGAAATTATCCATAATTCACAAGCTTTGCTGAGAGCTTTTTCAAGTTCTTCCGGAGAAGGCGGATTATCAATATATCTGTAAACAGAAAATCCTTTTTCTTTTAATGCAGTTTTAGGCAGAGAAAAATCAAATCCTTCACCCGTATAAAGATGCAAAACAACAATTGTTTCACCTTGAAAAGCTCCGTCAACAGCTAAATCATATTGATTTCCTTGTGCATTTCCGTGACGGTCCGATTCAACTTTAACTTTTCTTACATGTCCTGTTCGAGAATCAAGTGATTCTTCATAAATTGCATTTTGAGCAGCACATTTATTATAAACTTGTGCAGACATTTTACCGATAAAAAGTAAAAAAATCATTATAAATGCAAGAACAAAAGTAATGTAAAGCGTAAAATTTTTCCTTGAATGTAAGTTTTGAGCATTTTTTTCCATCGTAATAAAATTAAGTTTTCAAATTGTTTGGTTTGTAAATAACAGATGAAAAAAAGACGGAATTCCACAAAAGATTATCTGAAACAAAAAGGGAAGGAATATCTGATTGACTAAATATCAAAAAATAACTAAACCACGAGAATAGGTATATACACTATGGTTGAATTTATCTCAAAAGCCTGTTTTGTCATGCTGAATTTGTTTCAGCATCTACATAAACAATTAAAAACCACCAAAATAAGATTCTGAAATAAATTCAGAATGACGCTTTCAAATACTTTTGAGACAGCCTCACGGTTTATGAATCACATAAGCCACAATTCCCCATACTTCAAAGTCATTAAATTCGGAAACTTCAATGGGTTTGTATTTCTCATTTTCGGGAATAAGCAATATTTTTTCTTTTTGCTTTTTAAGACGTTTTACGGTAAATTCACCGTCAATAATACATACGGCGATGCAATTATCATAAATCTCCAAAGCACGGTCAACAACAAGCAAATCCCCGTCATTAATGCCGGCATTAATCATAGAATCACCTTTAACGCGTGCATAAAAAGTTGCTGAAGGATGCTTTATAAGATGTTTATTTAAATCGAGAGAAAGTTCCGTATAATCATCTGCAGGCGACGGAAAACCGGCAGATACGGAAGAAGCAAAAAAAGGTATTTCCGATTCTTCATCAACATCTGAAGAAAAAAATTGAAATTTTTCTGTTTCTTTTATGGGTTTTAACTTCATAATTCAAAATTAAACCAATTCTCCGTAAAGGTCAAATTCTTCAGCAGAAATAATATTTGTTTTATAAATATTCCCCGGAATAAGTTTATTGTCCTTAACAATTAAAACTTCATTATCAACTTCCGGTGAATCAAATTCGGTTCTGCCGATATAATAATCTTCGGTTTCTTTATCAATAATTACATTAAATTCTTTACCGATTTTTTGTTGATTTATTTCATAAGAAATTTGTTGTTGAATTTCCATAATTTCATCAGCCCGGGCTTGTTTAACATCTTCGGGAACATCATCTTCGTAATTATCGCCGCCGTATGTATTTTCTTCTTCCGAATAAGTAAAAACCCCCAAACGGTCAAAACGCATTTCTTTTACAAATTCTTTCAATTCTTCGAAATCTTTTTCGGTTTCTCCCGGAAATCCGACAAGTAAAGTGGTTCGTATTGCAATACCCGGAACTTCTTTTCGCATTTTATTTATCAAACTGACCGTCAATTTTTTATCATGTCGCCGTTTCATTCTTGCCAGCACACTGTCACTGATATGTTGAAACGGAATGTCGAGATATTTCGCAACATTATTTTTCTCTTTCATTACACGCAAAATATCTTCCGGAAAATTTGCCGGATAAGCATAATGCAATCGAATAATTTTAATTCCTTCAATATCAGACAGTTTTTCAACAAGTTCGGGAAGTTTTTGTTCTTTGTATATATCAATCCCGTAATAGGATAAATCCTGTGCAATTAGTATTAATTCTTTAACCCCTTTTTTTGCCAGATTTTCAGCTTGACTGAGCAAAATATCCATAGCCACCGAAACATGTTTTCCTCTGATAAGCGGAATAGCACAAAAAGCACAAGTTCTGTCGCACCCTTCGGAAATTTTCAAATAAGCAAAATGACTCGGAGTCGAAATCACACGTTCGCCGAGAAGTTCTTTTTTATAATCAATTTTCAGTTGCTCAACAATTTCTTTCATATCATTTACACCGAAAAACTTGTCAACATCTTCTATTTCCTTCACAAGTTCATCCTTATATCTTTCAGACAAACAACCCATTACATACAAATTATCTATTTTGCCCGTTTTTTTAGCTTCTGCAAATTCTAAGATTGTATTAATCGATTCCTCTTTTGCATCGGCAATAAAACCGCAAGTATTAATTACTACAGTGTCGGCATCAAAATTAAATTCGTCAAATGTAAATTCGACATTTTGGTTATTTATTTGGGTTGCCAGATTTTCGCTGTCAACAAGATTTTTGGAACATCCGAGTGTTATTATATTTATTTTTGCCATTTTTTTTGTTTACGACGAAGGTTATAGAACGATTTATGTTTAATTTAAGTATGGTGCCTTTAGCATTTCAACGCTTCAATTTTCAATATTGTACTTTTTTTATTTATTGTTATCATATTAATTATTAGAACTATCTGTCAAATGCTCTATATTTTTTGTCTTAGTTATTTTCTTCATAGTAATACGAATAATCAATTCCTTTCATAAACATTTCGCGGTCGTTAATTTTGTCTGTTAAAGCGTTTTTTAACAGTTTTTTCAGAACGTTTCTGTTTATCGGGCTTTGCATCATTGCATTCATATAATCTCTTTTACCTATCTTACTCCAATCGACGCATTTTTTCAGACGTTTTTTCAATATCAAGTCCAACCATATTCGGGTGCTTCTGCCGTTACCTTCCATAAACGGGTGTACAATGTTCATTTCGATATATTTATTCACAATTTTGTCAAATGTCGTTTCAGACATTTCTTCTATTTGCTTTAATGTTTCTTCCAAAAAACGTGATACAGCAAATTGAAAACCGCCTTTTGAAATGTTTTTTTGCCTGATTTGCCCCGCAAAATCATACAAACCGCCAAACAAATAAGCATGAATTTGTTTCAAACCGTTGGTTGTGCCAACTTCAATGCTGTTGATAAAAGAACTTTCAAACAATGCATACGCTTTTGTTTTGCTTTTTCCGTCTATACTTTCATCACTGTATGTAAACCATTCAATAAATCGGTTTGCCTTTTTGCCGGGAAACTCCTTACCCAATGCAATAATACCACTGTAATCCAAGGCATCGGCTAAATGCATTTTGCCGTCCGGTGCAAGGAATTTCAACCGGGTAGCAGCACTAACCACTTGACTTTTTTCTTTCTTCAACTTGGCTTTAAGGTATTTCCAATAATTGCGTGTTTTTGTATAGTCGTTTTGGTCGGTAAGCACGGTAACAATATCCAACACTGAAAACCACCACTTGGCATTTTCTTCATCCCAGACAGCACGCACTTCGCGGTCATTGAAAAAACGTATGGATATTTTTGCCTTACTCATATTTTTATTTTCAATTTACCATGTAATGTCAATATTTTTTCAATTGTCACTTTGCGAATTTACAAATAAAACCGCAAGTGTTAATAACAAC
>JAOZQB010000165.1 GCA_029932445.1 Bacteroidales bacterium
CTGATGCGATTGATAATTCATTGAATGTCCTTCGTTCCAGAATTGATAAATTCGGTGTTGTTCAACCTTCTATTCAAAAACTGGAAGGAAATTCAGGCAGAATATTAATTGAACTTCCCGGGGTAAAAGAACCGAAGCGTGTCAGAAAATTATTGCAGGGAACCGCAAATCTCCAGTTTTGGGAAACTTATTATTATCCTGAAGTATACAGCTATTTTGTGAAAGCAAACGAACGTTTGAAAGAATTGAAAGCGGTTAAAAACGAAATAAAAACTGATTCAAATAAAACTGATAACACCAAAAATGATGAACTCTTGTTAAATGTTGATTCAACTAAACAAGATACGACACTTCAAGAAAGTTTATTGGGCGATTCTTTAAATAATGATAATCCGTTATTGAATAAAACGACTAATAATGATTTAACAAAAAAAGAAGGATTTGATGAATATCAAAAAAACTATCCGCTGTTTGCAGTTTTAATTCCTTATTTAGATAAAAGAAACCAACCAATTAATTCATCTTCAGTCGGTTTTGCACACATGAAAGATACAGCAGAGGTTAATGCGATTTTAAGAATGAAACAAATTAAATCGATTTTCCCTAAAGAAATGCAATTACGATGGGAAGTAAAACCTTTTGATGAAAAAGGTGAATTGTTTAAATTAATAGCATTAAAAGCTAAGAGAGCCGGAAAACCGGCATTGGAAGGTGATGTTGTAGTTAATGCAAGAGAACAAACTGATCCGACTTCAGGAGAATGGGAAGTCTCAATGACGATGAATGCTGAAGGATCTCAAAAATGGGCTTTGGTTACGAAAGAAAATATCGGCAGACAAATTGCGATTGTTTTAGATGATTATGTATATTCGGCACCGGTTGTAAATGCCGAAATCAGAGGAGGTAGTTCTTCTATTTCGGGGCATTTTTCTCAAGAAGAAGCAAAAGACCTTTCAAATATTTTAAAATCAGGGAAATTACAAGCTCCCGCATTAATAATTGAAGAGCAAGTGGTCGGTCCTTCATTAGGCCAACAAGCTGTTAATCACGGTATGACTTCCTTTATTTTTGCCTTTATTTTGATTTTAATTTACATGGTATTCTTTTATAAGACTGCCGGTTATATTGCAGATATTGCTCTGTTGGTAAATATCTTTTTAATTTTCGGTGTGCTTGCTTCATTGCATGCGGTTTTAACATTACCGGGTATTGCAGGTATTGTGCTTACAATCGGGATGTCAGTAGATGCGAATGTGTTGATTTTTGAAAGAATTAAGGAAGAATTGGCTTTGGGAAAAGGACTGAAATTGGCTGTCCAAGACGGTTATAAAAATGCTTATTCCGCAATTATTGACTCAAATTTAACAACATTAATTACGGGTATAATTCTTTTTATTTTCGGTCACGGTCCGATTAAAGGATTTGCTACGACATTGATTATCGGTATTTTAACTTCACTTTTCTCAGCTATTTTTATTACGCGCTTGGTCTTTACTTCTCGATTGGCAAAAAATAAAGCAACGGAATTTTATACGAAGTTTACAAAAAACGCTTTTAAGAATACAAAAATTGATTTTATCGGAAAACGAAAAATATTTTATATAATTTCTGCTTCAATCATTATTCTCGGTTTAGTCTCATTATTTACGAACGGACTAAATTACGGTGTAGATTTTAAAGGAGGAAGAACATTTGTCGTGAAATTTGATCAACCGGTAAACACACAGGATATCGCAAATAATCTTAAAATTGCTTTTGGTGAAGCTCCGGAAGTTAAAACATACGGAACATCTGACCAAGTGAAAATAATCACAAAATTTATGGTTAACAGTAAAGCAGAAAATGCAGATAATATTGTTGAACAAAAATTATTTGAAGGATTAAAACCTGCTTTAGGACCGAATGTAACACTTGAAAAATTCTTAAGTGATTATCGGGAAAGTTCGCATAAAGTAGGCCCGACAATTGCAGATGATATTAAAATTGCTGCACTTTGGGCAATCATTTTTTCACTTTTAGCTATTTTTCTTTACATTTTTGTACGTTTCCGAAATTGGCAATTTGGATTGGGAGCTATCGCTGCATTGGGACATGATGTTCTGATTGTAATAGGCTTATACTCTTTGTTATACAATTTTATGCCGTTTTCATTGGAAATAAATCAGGCATTTGTTGCGGCAATTCTTACGGTTGTCGGTTATTCGGTAAATGATACCGTTGTTGTTTTTGACCGTATCAGAGAATATTTGAAATTCTCAAAAACAAGAGATAAGAAAATTCTGTATAATGATGCTTTGAACAGCACATTAAGCCGAACGTTTAATACATCAGTAAGTACTTTTATTGTTTTATTGGCAATCTTTTTATTCGGAGGAGAAGCTATTCAGGGCTTTGTTTTCGCTTTATTAATCGGGATTGTAGTAGGAACATATTCTTCACTGTTTATTGCAACACCTGTCGTGTTTGATTCAGTAAAACATAAAGTGGTTGAGTCGGTTTCTAAACAAAAAAATAAAAAATATCTCGGCGGTAAAAAGAAAGAAAAAACTAATAAATAATAATATATTTTATTTTATTTGAAAGCCTTGATTTTTTATCAGGGCTTTTTTTATTAAATTTGGAAAAAAAATAATTATGACACCTTTATTTATCAGCGGCGGCGAAATCATTTTTATTTTATTAGCAATTTTATTATTGTTCGGAGCAGATAAACTTCCGGAAATTGCTCGTACGATAGGAAAAGGTATTAGGCAGTTTAAAGATGCAGCAGAAGATATTAAAAATGAAGTTAAAAAAGAAACTGAAGCGGAAGGCAATGAATTTGCTGATGATTTAAAAGAAAAAAAAAAAACGGCCGAAGAGTTAAAAAATAATGTAAAAAAATACAAAATCTTTGAAAATAATAATTTAGATTAAATTTAATGATATATTAATTTTATCATTCAATGAATGAAAACCATGAAACAGTAAATGAGATTTTAAAAACAGCTTACTCCAAAAGCGATGTTCTATATAAACTTATGAGCTTTCGAGTTAAGAAAATTCTGTTGGTTGCTCATTTGTATGATGCTTTAAGTATTGAACGCGAAGGACGATTAGATGATGCTGTAAGAGGAGATTATTACAAAATGAATTTATCTTCTGCACCTGAAATAATAAAATCATTATCTTACAGAGATGCTTTAAAAAAACTTAAAAATTCCGATTTTGACCTTGTTATTATAATGGCGGGTATTGATAAAAGAACACCGCTGAAAATAGCAGATAAAATTAAAATAATTTATCCGGAACTGCCTGTGTATCTGCTTGTTAATAATAATGCAGATATAAGCTATTATAAAAAAAGTTACGACAAACTTTCAGGCATCGAGAATATCTTTGTTTGGAACGGTGATTCAAATATTTTTTTATCAATCGTAAAATTATATGAAGATAAAGTAAACGTTAAAAATGATACAAAAATAGGTTTGTCAAGAATTATTCTTTTGGTTGAAGATACGGAACGGTATTATTCTCGCTATATTCCTATTCTGTATAAAAGCGTTATGGAACAAACGCAACGTATAATTGAAGATGCTGATAAATCAGATGATTTGCAGAAACTTTTGAAGATGCGCTTAAGACCGAAAATTTTATTGGCTACAAATTATGAAGAAGCAATAAGAATATATAAAAGGTATAAAAACTATATTTTAAGTGTTATTTCAGACGTAAAATTTAAAAAAGACGGAACTATTAATAATAAAGCCGGGTTTCATTTAATCAATTATATAAAAACAAAAACGCCTAATATTCCTACTGCTATTCAATCTTCCGATAAGGAAAATAAATTTCTTGCAGAAACAAAATATAAATCCAGATTTATTGATAAGAATTCTAACAGTTTGTTAGCGGATATCATGGATTTTATTATGTATAATTTGGGTTTTGGTGATTTTATTTTTAGAAATATAAATGGAGACGAAGTGGCAAGGGCAGTTGACATGGACGATTTCTATTTGCGTTTGCACGATATAAGTGATGAAAGTTTGGCTTACCATGCCGGTAAAAATCATTTTTCATTATGGCTTCGAGCACGCGGTGAATTGCATTTGTCCGAATTAATAGAACCTGTAAAAATTGCTGATTTTAAGGATATTAATGAATTAAGAGACCATTTAATACAATCTTTTTTTAACAATAAAGTTGAGAAAAATAAAGGCAAAATTATCAGTGTTGATGACCCTACGGTAATCGATGACAGCAATATCGGAATTTTGGCTTCAGGAGCTCTGGGAGGAAAAGGCAGAGGATTGGCATTTATCAGTAATTTAATTTACAATTTTAACATTAATCAGTACATTCCGGGTATTAAACTAACAACTCCTAAAACATTTATTATCGGTACGGATGAGTACGATGAATTTATTAAGAAAAATAATTTGTTTGAAAAGGCCGTAAAAGAAACCGATAAAAATAAGTTATTTAAAATGTTTTCAAAAAATAACTTAAGTCATATATTAATCAGAAGGTTACTTAAGATTCTTGAATTAACAAATAAACCTTTGGCTGTTCGATCATCAGGATTATTTGAGGATTCACTTTTGCAACCTTTTGCCGGTGTTTTTTCAACCTATTTGTTGCCAAACAATCATACTGATATTACACACCGCTTAGAAGAGTTAATAACGGCAATAAAACTCGTATTTGCTTCCGTCTTTTCAGAAACTTCAAAAAATTATATCAATGCCGTAAATTATGAAATTGAAGAAGAGAAAATGGCTGTCATTATTCAGGAAGTTGTCGGAAATCAGTATAATCAATATTATTTCCCGCAAATAAGCGGAACAGCTCAATCTTTTAATTATTATCCTTTCGGAAAAATTGAACCTGAAGACGGAATTGTTGTTGCAGCTGTCGGTTTAGGAATTTATGTCGTTGAAGGTGAAAAAGCATATCGTTTTTCACCAAAACATCCGACTTTACAAAATAATTCAGAAAAAGATTTATTTAAAAATACGCAAACTGAATTTTATGCCGTTGATTTATCAAAAGAAAAAATTGATTTTAAGAAAGGCGAAACAGCCGGATTAATTCGATTGTCAATCAGCGATGCAGAACGTATTAATAAAGACAGAATGAAACATTGTTTATCTGTTTATAATCCCGATAACAATGCGATTTATCCCGGAATTGATAAATACGGACCGAGGATTGTAAATTTTGCCAATATCTTGAAATTTAATTATATTCCTTTGGCAGAATCTGTTTCAACCATTTTATATATAATGAAAGAAACAATGGGAACACCGGTAGAGATTGAATTTGCCGTTGATTTGAATTTAAATAAAAATAAAGAAGCATCATTATATCTTCTCCAAGTAAAACCTTTAATCGGTAATTCTCAGAATTATAATATTAATTTGCAGAAATCGGATATTAAAAATGCTGTTTTATTCTCGGAAAATGCCATGGGAAACGGTAAAATTAAAGCTGTAAAAGATGTTATTTTTGTATCACCCGAAACGTTTGATAAATCAAAAACAGAACAAATTGCTCGAGAAATTGCCGAACTTAATAAAAAAATGACAGAACAAAATAAATCCTATGTCTTAATAGGACCGGGGAGGTGGGGGACTCGTGATAAATGGATCGGTATTCCTGTTAATTGGACTCAAATTTCAAAGGCAAAAGTGATTGTCGAAACAAGTCTGGAGGATTTTCCGTTGGAAGCATCGGCAGGCTCACATTTTTTTTATAATGTAACTTCAATGAATGTCGCTTATTTATCTGTAAATCACAAAAGTGCAAATTGTTTGATAAAATGGGACATATTAAATAATCAGAGTTTAAAGGAGGAGACAAAATTTGTTAAACACATTGAGTTTAAAAAACCGTTAAAGATACAAATTGACGGTAAAAAAAGGATTGCAGTGATTGAAGAAGGAAAATAGATTAATTCCGTTTTAGAATTTAGATTGAGTCTCTTATATCAATAAGCATGGATTTAATTTTTTTTAATCGCTTAACAACTTCAAAATTTTGAACTGTATCTTCTTGATTCTCTTTGAGCTTTAATTTTACGCCTTCTAAAGTCAATTTTTTCTCTTTTACCAAATAATATATAAGGTGCAGATTGTCAATGTCTTTCGAAGTAAAAAGACGATTGCCTTTTTTGTTCTTTTTAGGTTTTAGGATTGAAAACTGATTTTCCCAATAACGTATTAAGGAAACGTTTACATCAAACATTTCAGCAACTTCTCCGATCGTATAATAAAGCTTATCTTCTTTTATATTTTCCATGAATTTTAAAATATACACAAAGTTAATAAAATATAATGGGTCTTGTTGATTAAGGTGAGTAAAAATATTTTATAAACCCCAATCGGGGTTTAATTCTAATAACCTTATGTACAACATAAGGTTATTAGAATTAAAAAGCCGGAACTCCGACAGGAGTTCAATACCTTTGGCGTTGTTGTTTTCAATTCATTCATCATCCACAGATTGCATCTGTGGTTATTATTATT
>JAOZQB010000166.1 GCA_029932445.1 Bacteroidales bacterium
ATGTCTCATATCTTTAAGCTAAAATTACATAAAAATATCTCTAAATTTATAAAAGTCATACTTTATAGACAAGCTCTAATTAAACCCTTTAAATTTGGTTAAATCTTTTCGGGGATTAATGGTCATTACCGGAATTTTATTTTCGTTTGCAATCATTTTTTGTTCTGATGCCCCCAACATGTAATCATGAAAACTGATGTTTTTTGTTGTTGCAATCATAATTAAATCAGCTTTAATTTTTTCTGAGAAAATAAGTGTTTCATCATATAAATTTTTCCCTTCTAACTTTACGACTTCGAAATAAACATTTTTTTCTTTTAAAAATTTTTTAGCCGTAATCATATTCGCTTTAATTTTCTTTTTAAATAAAGGATCCGATGGTTCAACATAACAAACATGAAATATGCATTTAAAATATTTATGAAGAAAATCAGCCCATACTAATTTTTCTTTTTCGGAAAATTTAAAATCTACGGGAAAAACGACATTGCTGATTTTTTCAGATATAGGAGAATCCTGAACGACAATAAAAGGGGCTTCCGAACCGATAATAACTTTTAATGCCCAACTGCCGGTAAATTTTTGCATGCCTTTAATTCCGTGTGTTCCCATAATGGCAAACAAAGCATTTTCTTCTTCAATCATTTTGTTAATATCCGTAAAAATACTGCCTTCTTTAATGACAAATTTTGGTTTTATTCCGTATTTTTCCAGATGTTCTTCTGTTACAGCATTCATTTTTTCAGTGGCTGCTTCAATTTCGGAACTCTTTTTTACAATATGTAAAAGGACAATGTCGCAATTAACAATTTTTGCAATTTTTTCGCCGTGTTGCAAAGCATATTCCGCTAATTCGGAAAAATCCCAGGGAATTATTATTGGTCTGTTATTGGTCATGATATTAAATAGTTGTGGTGTTTAGAGTTCAAATTTAGTAATAATTTCCGGATTATTCAAGAAATTTGGTGTTTAATCAAAATTTAAATGTATTAAACCAAATAAAATTAAAATAATACATATTTTTTAGTTAATTTTACAATTCATATAATTTGAAAAATTTGTGTCAATGAGCAATAATAAAGATCCGAAAAAAAAGTTATTAAACGAGATGCAAGTTCTGACAGAGCGAATTGAAGCGTTGGAAAAATTAAATTCCGAATTAGCGGAACAAAATGAACAATTACGAGAGGAAAATGACCGTCATCAAGAAATGTTATCATTTTTGCCGACTGATGCAAAAAAACAAATGAATCGAAAAGAGAAAAAAACAGCTTCTCTGAGATATAAAATGGTTACGGTTATGTTCTCTGATATTAAGGGATTTACGGAATTATCTAAAGAGCAAAATGCAGAAGCTTTAATTGATGAATTAGACAGTTTTTTCTTTCAGTTTGATGAAGTTGTTGAACGAAATAATCTTCAGAAAGTAAAATCAATCGGAGATACTTATATGTGTGCCGGCGGTATTCCGAAGAAAAACAGAACCAACCCGATTGAGGTTATAATGGCTGCTTTGGAAATGCAGGATTACTTGATAAAATTACAAGCAGAATCGAAAAAAAACAATCGTAAAATTTGGGATTTAACGTTTGGTGTTCATACCGGACCGGTAACAGCTGTTGTTTCCGGGAAACGTAAAATTTCTTATGATATAAAAGGTGATACCGCAAATATTGCAAGTCGAATTGAATCAGCTTGTAACCCTTCGGAAATTAGTGTTTCAGGAATGACTTATGAATTTATTAAAGAATTTTTTGCCTGTGAATTCAGATTAAAAATGCCCGTTAAATATAAGGGAGATGTTCCCGTATATATTGTTAAAGGAATCCGACCGGATTTATCAATTGATAATTTGGGTAAAAAACCTAATAAAAATTTCAGGACAAAATTCCAAATCATCAAATTTGAAGATTTAAATGATTATGTTTTGGATCGTTTGGAACGTGAGCTTCCGAAGCATTTATATTATCATAATTATAAACATACGATTGATGTTACAATCGGTGTTGAAATAATCGGTTACGGAGAAGGAGTTAATGAAGAAGAAATGCTGTTATTAAAAACGGCAGCCCTGTTTCATGATTTTGGTCAAATTGTCAGTGCTGTTGATCATGAAGAACGAGGATGTAAAATTGCTGCTGAGATTTTACCCGGTTTCGGATACGATAAAGAACAAATTGAAACCATTCAAGGGATTATTATGGCAACAAAATTACCGCCGCAACCTACAACCTTATTACAAGAAATTATTGCAGATGCCGACTTGGATTATCTCGGAAGACGTGATATGGTTCCTGTTTCGGATGCATTATATCAAGAGCTTAAAGTTCAGGGGCTTATAGGATCATTTAATGATTGGAATAAATTACAAGTTAAATTTTTAAGCGTTCATCAATATTTTACAAAAACTGCCAGACAAATGCGGACGGTAAATAAGGAAGAGCAAATTGAACGGATAAAATCTCTGATAACCGATGATGATTAAAAGAATATATAAGGGTTTTGCATTTGCAAAACCTTTTTGTTTTATAACATAATAAAAGAGGCATAAATTTTTATATTTTTGTATTTTATTTTAATCATTTTGTTAATAAGTATATATGGAAGCAATTAATTGGAATGAAATAGGATTCGGTTATATCAAAACCGATTATAATGTCAGATGTTACTACAGAAACGGCAAATGGGGAAAAATAGAAGTTTCGTCTTCAGAACATTTACCGATTCATATTGCTGCAACATCTTTGCATTACGGACAAGAAGCATTTGAAGGATTAAAAGCATTTAAAGGAAAAGACGGAAAAGTACGTTTGTTCAGATGGGAAGAGAATGCAAAAAGACTGCAAGATTCAGCCAAAGGAATATTGATGGCTGCACCGCCGATTGAATTATTTAAAAAAATGTTAAAAAAAGTTATACGTAAAAATCAACGATTTATTCCTCCGTACGGAACCGGAGCATCTCTATATATCAGGCCGGTTTTATTCGGAACCGGAGCACAGGTCGGAGTTAAACCTGCGGATGAGTATGTATTTATTATATTTGTCACTCCGGTCGGTCCTTATTTTAAGGAAGGCTTTAAACCGGTTTCAATGTTAATTACCAGAAAATATGACCGTGCAGCTCCTTTGGGAACCGGGAAATATAAAGTAGGCGGAAATTATGCCGCCAGTTTAACATCTATGCAAAAAGCTCACGATGAGGGTTATGCAAGTGTTTTATATTTAGATGCACGTGAAAAAAAATTTATTGATGAATGCGGACCTGCAAATTTTTTCGGTATTAAAAATAGGACGTATATTACACCGAAATCGGATTCTATTCTTCCGTCGATTACAAACAGAAGTCTGATTGCTTTAGCAAAAGACATGGGGTTAAAAACCGAAAGACGACAAGTTGAATTGGAAGAATTGGCAACGTTTGAAGAAGCCGGTGCATGCGGAACAGCAGCCGTTATCAGCCCGATCGGTAAAATCGTTGATGATGATACGGGAACCGTTTATGAGTATAAAAATGCTCCCGGAAAAATTTCAACGCAATTGTATGCAAGATTACAAGCCATTCAAACCGGTGATGAGGAAGATATTTTCGGGTGGGTTGAAATTGTTGAATAGAGGATGACAGTTATCCGATGATTTTGCGGATAAAAAAATTAATAAAGGGACTAATCAGTCTCTTTTTTTGTTTGTATGAATTCATATCTTACATTTGCAAACTTTTTAATTCGGAAAAAATGCAAAATTTAAGAAATATAGCTATTATAGCCCATGTTGATCACGGAAAAACTACGCTGGTTGACAGGATTTTACATCAAGTAAAAATATTCAGAGACAATGAAGATGTTAAAGATTTGATTCTTGACTCCAATGATTTGGAACGTGAAAGAGGAATTACAATTTTATCGAAAAATGTTTCGGTCAGATATAAAGATGTGAAAATTAATATTATCGACACGCCCGGTCACTCGGATTTCGGCGGAGAAGTGGAACGGGTGTTAAATATGGCAGACGGTGTTTTATTGCTTGTTGATGCTTTTGAAGGGCCGATGCCGCAAACGCGTTTTGTTTTGCAAAAAGCCATTGAATTGGGTTTAAAACCGATTGTTGTGATTAATAAAGTTGACAAACCGAATTGTACACCCGAAGAAGTTTATGAAGATGTATTCGATTTGATGTTCAGTTTGAATGCAACAGAAGATCAGCTTGATTTCCCCGTTGTTTACGGTTCTTCAAAACAAGGTTGGATGTCGGAAGATTGGCAAAAACCGGCAACGGATGTCAGTTATTTGTTAGATATGATATTAAAATATATTCCTGCTCCGGAAAAGAAAGAAGGGACTTTTCAAATGCAAGTAACTTCATTAGATTATTCTTCTTATTTGGGACGAATTGCCGTAGGCAGAATTACACGAGGAAGTGTGGAACCGGGGCAAAAAATATCGGTGGTTAAAAAAGACGGAAAAATTGAAAAATCAGAGGTTAAAGAATTATACCGATTCGAAGGTTTGGGCAAAGAAAAAATAAAACGTTCTAAATTAGAAGTCGGAGAAATTTGTGCCGTTCTCGGTCCGGATACGTTTGAAATCGGAGATACTTTTGCAGACTTTGAAAATCCCGAAGGATTGAAGTTTTTGAAAGTTGATGAGCCGACGATGAGTCTGTTATTTACGATTAATACGTCACCGTTTTTTGGTAAAGAAGGGAAATATGTGACATCAAGGCATATAAGAGACCGCTTATTTAAAGAAATTGAGAAAAATTTGGCTTTACGTGTTGAAGAAACTGAATCTGCCGATAAATTTATGGTTTTCGGAAGAGGAATTCTCCATATCTCTATTTTGGTTGAAACCATGCGTCGTGAGGGCTACGAATTTCAACTGGGACAACCGCAGGTTTTGATTAAAGAAAAAAACGGTGTTAAACATGAACCGGTTGAGTTGTTAACAATTCAGGTGCCTGAAATTTTTTCCGGTAAGGTGATAGAAATAGTTACGAAACGAAAAGGCGATATAGTGCATATGGAAAATAAAAATGATCGTATGCATTTAGAATTTTCTATTCCTGCCAGAGGGCTGATCGGAATGTCAAATTCAATTTTAACGGTCAGTGAAGGAGAAGCCGTTTCCGCTCATCGTTTTAAAGCTTTTGAGCCGTGGAAAGGGGATATCGAAACTCGGAAAAAAGGTTCGCTGATTTCAATGCATACCGGAATGTCGATTCCGTATGCTATTGATAAATTACAAGACAGAGGGCGCTTTTTTGTAGATCCCGGGGAAGAGGTTTATGCCGGACAAGTTATCGGAGAAAATACAAGAGAAGATGATATTTTGGTTAACATTACAAAAACAAAAAAGCAAAGTAATGTCAGAGCTTCCGGAACGGATGATAAATCTTCAATAGCTCCCGCAATTAAATTTTCATTGGAACAATGTATGGAATATATTAAAAAAGATGAATATGTTGAAGTAACACCGAAATCCATTCGTTTAAGAAAAATTATTTTGGATGAACATGAAAGAAAACGATCGGAACGAAAAGATTGATGCCGGATTATTAAAAAGGGGAAAAGTTACAATAATTAGCTTTTCCCCTTTTTTGTTTTTAAATTTTTTAATATTCCCAAAATTCACGTTTTTTATTAAGTTCTTCCATTGCAACACGTGTTTCTTTAGGAATTGATTCAAGAAATGAAGGATGTTGTTCAATAGCATAGGAGATTTTTTCAACGATTTCATCGATACTTTCGTTTTCATAGTCTATTTTGAGCGGTTCTTTTATAATCATTGATTGCAAAATGCCTTTTTTCTTAATAAAAAGACCTTTTTTATCAAAAGAACGTCTGAAACCGTCAATAACAATCGGAATAACAACCGGTTTGTAGTTTTTTATGATATGGGCAGTTCCTTTTCTGATTGGCATCCAGGGCTTAACAGTTCCTTGAGGAAACGAAATAACCCAACCTTCATTCAGTGCTTTTCCGATGTTATCGGTATCTTGCATTTGAACATCTCTTTTAATGTTTTTTCCGTCTTTTCGCCAAGTTCTTTGAACGGTAATGGCACCGCCATAAGCAAATAATCGCGGTAATAAGCCTTTTTTCATTGTTTCCGTGGCAGCAACAAAATAAATATTGAGTTTAGGTTTTCGTAAATATTTCATCGGTTTTCTGATGTCATTAACATTTCCTCTCAGGGAAGCGTTAAAAACATGTAACATAGCAGCTACATCGGCAAAATAGGTTTGATGATTTGAAATAAACAAAACACCGGATTCCGGTATGTTTCGTATAATTTCCGAACCTTCAATTTGTAATTTATTAAATTTTCCGTATCGCCTCCATGAAACATATCCTAAAAACTTAATTAAGAAACGTTTAATAAATAATGCCTGACCGAAAATGTTTTGTTTATATAATATCATATTTGGAAAAATACATGCGAATTTACAATAAGTTAGTAAAAAAGGAAGTTTTTTAACGTTTTTTAAGAAGAAT
>JAOZQB010000167.1 GCA_029932445.1 Bacteroidales bacterium
CAGAAATATAATGATGATAATCAGAATAATTACCGGGAAATTTCTTTATTTTACCGTCTCCTGTAAACACAAAAAGTGTATCGGCAACCGTATCAATAAAAAATCTGTCGTGAGAAACAAATAATACAGCACCCGCAAATTTATTCAAATAATCCTCCAGAACGGCTAATGTCATAATATCCAAATCATTAGTAGGCTCATCAAGAATCAAAAAATTCGGATTCTTCATTAAAATACTTAATAAATACAAGCGTCGTTTTTCACCGCCGCTCAATTGCGATAAATAATTGTAATGCATCGATCGAGGGAACAAAAAATATTCGGCAAATTGTGCTGCTGACATTTCTCTGTTTTTTCCGAGTGTAACAACCTCCGCAATGTTTTTAATATAATCAATTAAACGAATATCTTCCTTTTCTTTATCAATAGAAGATTGCTTAAAATAACCGATTGAAACAGTTGATCCTTGTTCAATTCTGCCTTTATCTGTCGGAATTGCCCCCGTTATCAAATTTAAAAAAGTGCTTTTCCCGACTCCGTTATTTCCGAAAATACCGATTTTTTCACCTTTGGAGAATTTATAAGAAAAGTCATCAATTATTTTTAATTTTCCGAATGCTTTGCTGACATTGTACAGATCAATCAACTTTTTTCCTAATCGTTTCCCTTCAATTTCAATATCAAAAGTTTTTTCATCAATTCTTTTTCCGGCTTTTTCCTGCAATTTATAGAAATTATCAATCCGGGATTTTGCCTTTGTAGCTCTTGCTTGCGGTTGACTGTTCATCCACTTTGATTCTGATTTTAAAAGACTTTTTGCTTTACTGATTTCCGCTTGTGTATTTTCGATTCTTTCTTTTCGTTTTCTCAAAAAGTAATCGTAATTACCTTTATATTTAAAAACTTTCTCATCATCAATTTCTAAAATCACATTGCAAACACGATCTAAAAAATACCGATCATGCGTTACCAAAAGCAATGTAAGCGAAGATTTTGAAATATAGTCTTCCAACCATTCAATCATTTCAAAATCAAGATGATTCGTAGGTTCGTCCAAAATTAAAAAATCCGGTTTATTAAGAATTGCTACCGCCAAAGCCAAACGTTTCTTTTGTCCGCCGGATAATATTTGAACCGATTTGTCAAAATTATTCAATTTCAATTTTGTTAAAACGGTTTTTACTTCACGTTCAAAATCCCAAGCTTCCAATCGATCCATTTCATCGGCTGCTTTTTGAATTAATTCGGGATCTTCACTCGAAACAGCTTTTTCGTATATTTTAACGGCAACAGCCACTTTATCCGAAGAATTCAGGACTTGTTCAATAAGGGTTCCCGAATTATTAAATTCCGGTTCTTGTTCTAAAAATCCTGAAGAAATCCGGTTTTTTAGATTGAATTTTCCTGCATCCGCAATATCTTTTCCGGTAATAATATTCAACAAACTTGTTTTACCCGTACCGTTTTTTGCTATCAACGCGACCTTCTCTTTTTCGTTTATTACAAATGAAACCGTTTCAAATAAGGTTTTATTTCCGTATGCTTTTGATAAGTTTTCAACTTTTAAAATTTCTGCCATTAATTATCGTTTATTAATACTTGCAAAAGTAATATTTATACCGAGGTATTATATAACATATCATTCAAAAATACATGATTTAATTTTAGACCCGAAAATTCATTTTTTTTTTGTAAAATTGTACTGATTTTCAAAGCAAAATTATGATTAAACATATTTCTGATTTTAACGATAATATAAAAAAACAAAAGGGTACCAAACGTTTAATTTTGGCCTCTGCTGCTGATGAACATTCCTTAGATGCCGTTTTTAAAGCTTCTGAAAAGAATATTATTGAGCCGGTTTTGCTAGGTGATAAAAATAAGATTATTGAAATTTGCAAAGACAAAGGATACGATTACTCAAGTGCAGAAATCATTCATTATCAAGATAATAACAAAGCCGTAAAAGAAAGTGTCCGATTAATTAAAGAAGGTAAAGGCAATATTTTAATGAAAGGTTACACTTCAACGGCAACGCTTTTAAAAGCCATTCTTAATGATAAGGACGGTTTAAAAGATGCACCCCTTTTATCACATTTTGCATTATTTGAACTTTCAAATTATCATAAACTCATAGGGCTTACCGATGTTGCCATGAATATTGCTCCCGATTTAAAAGAAAAAGTCGGAATTATCGGTAATGCCGTTACTTATATGCATAAAATCGGATACAAAAAACCGAAAGTTGCCGTTATAGGTGCTGTTGAACTTGTAAACGAAAAGATGCCTGCTACGATTGACGCTGCAATTCTGTCTAAAATGGCTCAACGAAATCAAATATCCGGTTGCATCATTGACGGTCCTTTAGCCTTTGACAATGCAATGAGTAAAAAAAGTGCCGAACATAAAGGTATTATTTCGAATGTAGCGGGAGATGCTGACCTATTAGTAATGCCGAACATTGAAGCCGGAAACGTTTTGTATAAATCACTTGCTTTCAGCGGTGCAAAACTTGCAGCCGTCATTTTAGGAGCTTTGGTTCCGGTTGTATTAACGTCACGTTCGGATACCGAAGAATCAAAACTTAACAGCATTATTTTAGCTGCTGTCAGTTAATAAAATATAAAAACAAAAACCATGAGTATATTTGAACACATGAGAAAAAATAACAGTCGTGAATTGCTTTTTTTTGAAGAACAATCTTTGAAATTAAAAGCCATTATTGCTGTTGACAGCATCGTATTGGGTCCTGCAAATGCTTCTGCAAAATTATTTTATTATAAAGACGAAGACGATGCCATTGCAGATGCTTTGGATATTGCCTATTACAATTCTCTTCGTGCTTCTTTATTGAAACGGAGTATGGGCGGAGCATCAATTATTCTTTGCGGGAATCCCGACGAAGTAAAATCTGAAATGTATTTCAGAGCATTAGGCGTTTTTTTGAATCGATGGAAAGGTGAACTTTTCATGTCAATAAGCAAAGGTGTTTCATATAAAGATTTAAAACATGTAAGGAAAGAATCCGAATATATTCTGGGAATGGAAAAAACTCACGGCGGTTTGGGACAAAT
Source organism: Bacteroidales bacterium (assembly GCA_029932445.1). Classification (GTDB taxonomy): domain Bacteria; phylum Bacteroidota; class Bacteroidia; order Bacteroidales; family JAADGE01; genus JAADGE01. The sequence goes on from JAOZQB010000167.1 coordinate 3,075, forward strand.
TTATGAGAACAGAGCAAAAGGTATGATCAAAGGACTTAAAGCCATTGCTAAACACAAACTTAAATCCGGAAGTTTAAAAGGATTAAAAATTGTTGTTCAGGGAATCGGCGATTTGGGTTCTCAACTCGTGAAGCAATTAATTGAAGAAGATGCCGATATTACGATTACGGATAAAATTTACGACAGAATTAAAGTTGTTCAAGATGAAGTAAGAGATATTAAAATTGAAAAACCGAGTAAAATTTACGATGTGAAATGTGATATTTTCTGTTCTTGTGCTGCTGAAAAAATGATAAGTAAAGCATTTTTATCTCAATTAAAATGTAAAATTCTTACCGGCGGAACCAATCAACCGTTAAAAAACCTTAAAGATGTTAAAATATTAAAACAAAATGACGTTCTTTACGTTCCGGGATATATAATCAACGGTGGTGATATTATTCAGATGACAAATGAAATTGAAGGGTATAAAACGGATAAAGTAGAAACAGAATTAGAGGATATTTATCGCAATACACTCAATTTACTGGAAGAGTCTAAAACATCCGGAACTATGTTATGCGAACTTGCAACAAATAAAGCAGAAGAATATGTTACTAAAGTTTCGGCAATTAAATTATTAAGATAAGAATTTTATAGTGTATCAATTAAAACCGACATCATACTTTTTAATTCTGTTAATTTTCTTTTTAAGCTCAAAACAATCAGCTGTAGCTCAGCATGATGCAGATTCTTTAACAAATATTCTGTTAACGTTTAATTTAAAAGATAATTTTAAAATAGTAAATACTGCATTTAATGACAGCAGCTTAAGTTTTTTTCATAAAACAGAACCAATTTATAATAAAAGTATTCTTCCTGCTGATTTGGGAAATATCGGTTCTGCATATATTTCTGAAATCTTTTTTAAAAGACCTGATTTTTACAACAGACAATTTTCATTTAACTTTCCCTATTATACGTATTTAAAAAATTCGGAAAATGTTATCTATTATAATACACGCCGACCGTACACCTCGATAATGCATACGATGAGTTCCAAAGTACTGGATTTACAAACGATTGATTTCATTCATACTCAAAATATTAATCCTGATTGGAATTTCGGAATACGTTATAATTTCAGTTCTTCATTAGGACAATATCTTTCAGAAAAAAAAGGAATAAATTCTGTCGGAATTACAACAAATTACACAAAAAACAAATATTCCCTCTATGCATCTTATATTTTCAATAAATTCAATCTTGAAAATAGCGGCGGATATAATGATTCATTAGGTTTTGATGTAAAAGTTCCGGAACCTTTTTTAAAAAATTCAAATACAATCCTTTACAATCAGGAAATTTCCGTTACACAAAAATATAACTTCGGAAAATTTAAGAATCTCTCATACAGAGATACGATAATTAAAGTTCCGGAACCGAAAATAAGTTTGTCTCACAACCTGCTTCTTTCAAGAAGATACCGATTATACGAAGATAAAAAAGGCGAAAATGAAAATGCTAATACATTTTATCTCTATAATTATTATCAAAATTCTTTCAGTTATGATTCTGTTGCCGTTCAATCATTATCAAATAAAATACGCCTCGGAAGTGAAGACGTTTTTGAACAAAAAAACAAATTTGGATTTTCCCTAATCTTAGACAATAATTGGTACAAGTTATATAATTTTAAAGATTATATTTTCCTTCAAAACACAACTGTTTTTATCGAAAATCAAATTAAGGGAAATGTATATACAATCAACAATAAATATATAAACGTCAATCTTTCGGGAAATTATTATTTTTCGGGGTATCGAAAAAATGATTTCAGAGTTTCAACAAATTTTTCTGAAAAATTATTTAACAATAAGTATAGTTCTGTTATAAGACTAAATGCCGGCTATACCGAAATGAAACCGGATTATTTTGAAAACACCTTATATTCAAATCATTATATATGGGAAAATGATTTTTTACCTGTTAAGAGAATTGAAGGAGCATTCAGTTATGAAATGGACAAAATTGCTTTAAATTTCAGACTTAATTCAGCAATTATTAAAAATTACATTTATTATGATATAAGCTCCTCTCCTGCTCAATACGATTCGAGTATTACAATTATATCTGCTTCTATAGAGAAAAAAATTAAGCTGAAAAGAATTATTTTTGAAAATAAAATCGTTTGGCAACAATCTTCAAACGATAACATCATAAGTCTTCCCGAAATTGCGGCTTATCATTCAACTTATTTTATATTACACTATCAAAATTCTCTATTAATTCATTTAGGCTATGACATCTATTATTCAACAAGTTACAAAGCATATAATTACAATCCAGCAGCAGGACAATTTTATTTTATAAATAACACAAAAAAACTTGCGGGAAATTATCCGTATATAACAATTTTTGCAAATTTGAAAATTAAAAAAAATGTACTTCTGTTTTTTAAATTCTCGAATATGCTGTCTCTTTTACAAAACGATGTATTGCCTTTTTATGTAAATCATTATCCTACAAAAGGTTTGATGTTCAAATTCGGAGTAAAGTGGACTTTTAAAAATTGAATCCACTCTAAAAAGTCATCCGATGAATGATTTTGCATAACGTTGATATTCATCTATTCTGATAATCTGCTAATTACAAATTCATCGGATGACTAAATTATCACTTTTTGACTTTTCGGAGTGGCCTTTTAAAAATTAAGCTGTTTTATTTTTTTGAAAGAACTTACACCAATCTGTTAATCCGCACTGTGCACATTTCGGTTTCCTTGCAAGGCAAACATAACGCCCGTGAAGGATTAACCAATGATGTGCTATCGGTAATAGTTCTTCATCAATATTTTTCACTAATTGCTGTTCGACATCAAAAGGTGTTTTTGCATTTACGCTTAAACCTATCCGATTTGAAACTCTGAACACATGAGTATCAACAGCCATTGCCGGTTTATTAAAAATAACGGAAGCAATAACGTTTGCCGTTTTTCTGCCGACACCGGGAAGTTTTTGTAATTCGTTTATATCCGACGGAATTTGATTATTAAAATCTTCTGTCAGCATTTTTGCCGTACCTACAAGATGTTTTGCTTTATTATTCGGATAAGAACACGATTTTATATAATCAAAAACTTCTGACACTTCAGCTTTTGCTAAATGAAAAGCATCAGGAAATCGTTCAAATAAATCAACCGTAATCATATTTACACGTTTATCAGTACATTGTGCCGAAAGAATAACAGAAACTAAAAGTTCGTACGGAGAACGGTAATTTAATTCTGTTTCTGCTACAGGCATATGCTCCTGAAACCAGTTAATTACTTTTTGATATCTTTCTTTTTTGGTCATAATAAAAAATCGTCAGGCGTATACTATTTGCCTGACGAAATTAATAAAT
>JAOZQB010000168.1 GCA_029932445.1 Bacteroidales bacterium
ATTTAAACTTTGGAAAAAATTTGAGGAAAATCCGGTATAATTAAAACTTAAGCTGACTAATAAAATAAACGATAAAATTTTACTGAAATGCTTCATTTGATGTTATTTTGTTAAGGTTTGCAAAATGATAAAGTTATGATATTTTTTCTGAATTAATAAAGTTTCATAATTTAAATTTTTAAAGAATAAAAAAATTTTTCACCTAAAAACAAAAATATTTTATAAATATATCGATACACGAAATTTATAATGATTAAAAATAATTATATAATAATCAATAAATCAATTAGATAAAAGATTAATAATAGTTGTTTTGATACAGCACACATGTATTTATGTTTTATAATATCTACATATCTGTATTTTGATTTGCATAATAATTTACTTTTGCACCCGAACAAATATTAATGTAAAAGAAGATGGAAACAAGCGTTTCAAAACTAAACAAATTTTTTTATACTTGGTTGATATTATTTCTTGTATGGCTGGGTTTTACAACAACTTTTGCTTTTGCTGAAGTTATAACCGGAGTTTTATTAAGTTTTACGGTTTCGATTTTTTCCTATAAGAGTTTTACTCATGCAGGTATTCGATCATTCTCGCCCAAGCGAATTTTATATATGATTCAATACTTTTTTGTTTTTATGCTTGCCTTAATAAAAGCCAATTTTGATGTTGCCAAAATCGTTATTAATCCTAAATTACCGATTAATCCGGGTATTGTAGAATTTGAGAGTAAATTAAGTTCACCGTTTGCAAAAATGTTATTGGCAAACAGTATTACACTTACACCTGGAACTTTAACGGTAGATATTATTGATAATAAATTTTTTATACATTGGTTGTATGTTACGGGAACAGATGAAGAAACAGCATACAGAGAAATTGCCAAACAATTTGAAGACATTTTAATAAAAATATACAATTAATATGGACTTGTTTTTTATAATTATTATTTCAGTTATTTCATTGGGAGCAATCTTTGCCGTTATACGATTTATAAAAGGACCCACGGCATCCGACAGGGTTATGGCATTGGATACATTATCCGTTATGTTGATTGCTGTAATGGTTGTTCTCGGATTTATAATGAAACGTTATATCTATATTGATGTTTCATTAGTATATGCCGTTCTCGGTTTTATCGGTGTAATAACGATTGCACGTTATCTCGAAGGCGGAATATAGATTTCATTTTAATTTTAAAAAAATTCTGAAAATGCAAATTTTGAATTACATAGGATATTTTTTAGTAAGCATCGGAGCTGCATTCTTATTTCTCGGAGGACTGGGAATTTTAAGAATGCCGGACTTATATACCCGACTTCAAGCAGGAACTAAAGCCAGTACTTTGGGTGCTATGAGTACCATTCTCGGTATCGGTTTTATGCAACCGGAGTGGATGGTTAAAACAATTATTATTGTTATTTTCATTGCCATTGCAAACCCGCTTAGTTCTCATGCTTTAGCACGAGGAAGTCATAAAGCACATCAATTACCGTATTTAAAAGATGAAAATGTCGGTGATGCTTATGAAGAAGAAATTGAAAATTTACAAAAGAACCAAAAAGAGGAGGATAAATAATGACTCACACAGAAATTATCTTAACCGTTATTTCATTGGTCGTATTAATCATTGCAGGTTTCTACGCTGTTATGAAAAAAGATTTGATTCATGCCGTGATTGCAACTTCAGTAATCAGCTTGGTTTTATCATTGGTATTTTATTTATTGCAAGCACCTGATGTTGCATTAACAGAAGCGGCTATCGGGATTGCATTAAGCACGATTATTTTTATTATAACTGTCAGAAATACAAAGCGTTTCGAAGATAAATAATATAATATGAAAAAAGTAATAATTATAGGTTTTTTAGGTGTTATTGCATATTATCTTTTAAGTGCATTCGCATCCGTACCTTTCGGCGCAGATTTAATCAAAGGGGTAAAAGATTTTTATCTTGATAAATCTCCGAATGACTTAAAAGTTGCTAATGTCGTAACCTCAATTGTTGTAAATTTCAGGGGATTTGATACTTTGGGAGAAGTCACGGTTTTGTTTTTGGCTTCTACAGCATTAGGAAGTATTTTATATCGAAGACGATCTCATGATTCCGGACTTAATCCGCAAAGAACAGCTCCCGAAGCCAGTGCATTGGTTCAAACAGGGGCAAAAGTTATTTTTCCTTTTACAATCATGCTCGGTGCTTATATTTTTATTCACGGACATTTAACTCCGGGCGGCGGTTTCCAAGGCGGTGCTATTATTGCAACCGGATTTTTGCTGATGTTGGTATCTTATCGTAAGTTTTTTATTGAACACAATGCCTTAACATGGATTGAAGCAATAGCAGGTTCAACATTTGTAATTCTCGGTTTACTGGGATTGGTTTATGCAAATAATCATAATTTCCTTGAAAACTTTTTACCTGCCGGAAAATTAAATGATTTGTTGAGCGGAGGTATTATCGGAATTATCTATGTCGCAGTCGGTTTTAAAGTTGGTGCCGAAATAACGGGTATTTTAGATACATTATTAACTGTAAAAGAAACCGGATTAGATCCCGAAGAAAATTAAACATTAATTTTAAGATATATTAATATGCAAGAATTTTTGACATACGGTATTTACGGAACAGCATTTTTCTTAATGTTGTTGGGATTATATGCCGCTTTAGTGAAAAAAAATCTGGTAAAAATTGTTATCGGTTTATCAGTTCTTGACTCAGGTCTTCATCTTCTTTTTGTTGCCGTAGGTTATATCAGTAACGGTACGGCACCTATTTTTTCTCCGGCTGTTGTCGGAAAAAATGTTGTGATGGTTGACCCTGTTCCCCAAGCTTTGGTTCTGACAGCAATTGTTATCGGATTTGGTGTTACGGCTGTTGCATTAGCACTTGTTGTACGATTGTACAGAAAACACAATACTACTAATATTGACGAAATAAAGAATTTAAAATGGTAATCTCAGATCCTGTATATTTTATCGCACTTCCTTTATTAACGGCATTTTTATTACCGTTATTCGGAAAGATATATAAACCCTTAATCGGAATTATTCCCGGATTGGTATTTGCTTTTATAGCATACATTTCTTTTGATTTGTATTTGAATTTAGTCCCCGGAAAACCGATCGTTATTCAATTGGCAGGTTGGGCTCCGCCTTGGGGTATCAATTTGGTATTCAGTGAATTCAGCGGTTTTGTCGTAACATTAATTACCTTTTTGGCTTTCTTGGTTTGGGTGTACAGTTATAACTTTAAAAAAGTCGGTTTCGATAATTCCAAAAAATATTTTACCCTGTTAATGTTATTGGTTGCCGGTTCAATCGGTGTCGTTTTAACGGGTGATATTTTCAACATGTTTGTTTTCTTGGAAATCACAGCCATTTCTTCTTACGGTTTAACCGCTTTTTATAAAGGCAGAGACAGTGCTGAAGCAGCTTTTAAGTTTTTATTAATCGGCTCCTTATCATCAACGTTTATTTTACTTGCAATATTATTATTATACAAACAAGTAGGAACTTTAAATATGGCTGAGATTGCTGTTAAAGCGCAATCAATTGACCCTAAAATGAAAAGCATCATCGCTATTTTATTTATGATCGGTTTAGGTATTGAAGCCGAAATGTTCCCTATGAACGGTTGGGTCCCCGATGCTTATTCTCAAGCTCCGGGTCCGGTAGCAGCATCATTTGCCGGCATGTTGGCAAAATCAGGAATTTATGCATTAGTCAGAGTATTTTACACGGTATTGGAAGTTGACGGTATTTTTGACCTATTATTGATAATGGGAATTTTAACCATCATATTTGCAGAATTTTCGGCGATGCGGCAAACACGTTTACGAAGAATGTTGGCCTATTCAAGTATCGGCCAAATGGGATTGATAATGGTTGCTTTCAGTTTTAATACTAAAGCCGGAATTTTTGCCGGTTTATTCTTAATGTTTAATCATGCAATTATTAAATCTTTATTGTTTCTTGCTTCCGGATTTTTAACCTATTCCACAAAACAAAAGAAAATAAGAGATTTAGACGGTTTCGGAAAAATAATGCCGTTTACATCATTAATGTTCGGACTTGGTGCTTTTGCCATTGTCGGTTTACCGCCGTTTTCCGGATTTTGGGGTAAATTAAATATGTTGGTTGCAACGGCAGACAGTAATTTGTATTTTGTTATTGCTTTGATATTATTAGTTGCCGTAGTGGAAGTCGTATATTATTTTAAAGTTATCGGCAGACTCTATTTCAGACAACAACATAAAGAAGTTGAAGTACACAAACCGACTTGGAATGCTATTGCAGCTATGTCCGTATTGGCAATCGTCATAATCGGAGTCGGTATTTATCCGGATTTAATTACGGATTATTTAACGAAAGCAACAAACGAATTATTTGATAAAGCAAGTTACATTCATAATGTATTACCGAATTTATCATTGAATTAATAAATTATTTATAAGAAATTAAGCAATTGAAAATATGAACAGCTTAGTACTTTTATTACTTATAATCGCAGGCGGTGCTCTTTTGAGTTATTTCGGACATCGTATAAATCAACTTCTCGGTAACATTACAGTTTTTATCGTTGCCTTAATTATTCCGATTTATTGGTTCACTCAGGTTGATTTTACTGAAACCGTATCATTAACTATTTCCGGATTTCATTTGGAATGGGGATATAATATGTACGGAAAATTATTCAGTATGATTGTGATGATTCTTTCGCCTTTAGCTTTAATTTATGCTATCGGATATATGAAAGATCAAAAGAAACTTGCAACATTCTATTTTAGTTTCTTATTCTCAATACTCGGAATGACCGGTATTTTAATGAGTCGCGATTTTGTCAGTTTATTTATCTTTTGGGAAATTATGACATGGTCATCTTATCTGTTAGTTATCTTCTTCGGGAAAGATGTTGAGAAAACAGGTATTAAATATATGGTATTCAGTGCACTCGGTGCTTATGCCATGTTGATGGCGATTGTTATCATAAACAACAATACGGGTAGTATGATGTTGGCTGATTATTTTACGGCTTTCGGAGGATTTTCTTTACAAACTAAATTATTAACCGGTATTTTATTAATGTTCGGTTTTGCACTAAAAAGTGCGGTTATGCCTTTGCATGTTTGGGCACCCGGGGCATACTCAAATACACCGATGGCTTATACTTCCGTTTTTTCCGGAGCATTATCTAAAATGGGTATTTACGGTCTCGGATTTGTCGTTGTAAATTTATTTGCACATGCGAATATGTCAATTGTCGGAGATGTACTGGCATGGTTAGGAGCAATTACTGCCGTGCTGGCAACTTTCAGTGCCATATTCCAAGATGATGCGAAGAAACTTTTGGCATATTCATCTATTGCTCAACTCGGATATATTGTTACCGGTATCGGTATCGGAACAGAGTTAAGTGTGATGGCAGGTTTATATTTGGCAATATTACATGCCGCTTTTAAAGGCGTATTATTTATGGCCGTAGGTGCCGTTGAAAGACAAGCCGGTTCAACTGATATGACTGTTGTTTCCGGTTTGGTAAGAAAAATGCCGTTTACATTTTTTGCCTCTTTAATTGCAATTATTGCTTTGGCAGGTATTCCGCCGCTTGGTGGTTTTGTTGCGAAATGGATGTTGTATGAATCATTGATAACTAACGGAAATTTTTTAATGGTAATAATGATTTTCTTATCATCAACGGCAGCATTTTTATATTGTTATAAGTTTTTATTCGGTTTATTTTTGGGACAACAAGAACCTGAATTTGATCATGTAAAAGAAGCATCTCCGCTGATGGTGGTTCCGATGATTTTATTATCATTATTTTTAATGGTAACAGGAGCATATCCGGGTATTGTATTAAAATACATTGCTGCAGGAATGACCAATCTCGGTTTTCATGATGTTAGCTGGCAAATGTCAGTATTAACTAATACATGGGGTGACAGTGTTAATTTTCAACACATATTTTTAGCTGTGGTAGTTGTTTTTGTTGCATTCTTGATTTTTCTTACTTGGAGAGGTTACAAACATTCAACAAAAGTTTCAACAAAAGATATCAGTGTTTCCGGTGAAATGATAAAACCTGAGGATAATATGACTTATTCGAAAGATTTTTATAAACCTTTTGAACGTGTGTTACAACCGATTTTAAAATGGAAAATTAATAAATACTATGATGAATTCGGGAAGGGTCTTGAAGCATTATTCGACTTTATGCGAAGAATATATACCGGAAACGGACAAACTTATGCCGTTTATGTAATTACATTCTTAGTTATATTACTCGTTTTCAGTAAATCAATTTTCGGTTATTAATTAATAATAAAAAAAAATCCATAATAAAGAGAAATGGAAGGAATAGGATATAAAATACTCGGAGCAGTTCTTACAACAATTTTAGCATTTGTAGTGGGAATGTTCTACGGAGG
>JAOZQB010000020.1 GCA_029932445.1 Bacteroidales bacterium
TGTCTTCTACTGTTTCAACACCTGTTTTTGAAGTTACTTTTAAAACATACACGCCGTTTTCTCCGATTATCGGTTTTGATATTTTATCTTTTTCTAATTGAGTCCCTGTTGCAATTACGGCATATTCAATTCCGTCATCATTTAATCTTGATGATGAAAAGCTGATATTTTTAGCTGTTTTGTCAAAACTCGAAATATCTTGCATTTCTTTTACAAACATTTCTCCTTTTTTCTCTTTTCTAACTTTTACCGTAACATCTTCTTTAACTTGATTAAAAGGTGCCGTACCGTCTTCTCTGACTTCTGTAACAGCAGCCACAATAAATATATCTCCGTCTTGAAACGGTTCGGAAACACTTCCTTTACCGGTTTCATCTTTATAAATCCAGCGAATAACCGCATCAGGATTATTAACTCCTGCAATAATTTCTGTTTCAGGTGTTATTTCGGTTGCAATTTTTTTTGTTAAATGTTCTTTTTCTATTAATTCATCAAATTTATCCGTATTATTATCTGAATTTACCGATAAATCTCTGGCTGTTGCAAAATATCCGCTGATTGTATTATTTCCCGGCCTAACCTCATTTATAATTTTTGCAATTCTGACTTTTTCTTTTTTAGGTTTGCTTTGATAAGTTATTTCAATTAAATGAACGCCGTACTGTGATTTTACAATAACGATATCTCCTACATTTCCTTTAAAACAAGCATCACTGAATGGCCTAACCATTCTCCCTTCGGTAAATTTATCCAAATCTCCGCCTTTTTCAGCTGAACCTTTATCGGCAGAATTATCTTTTGCTAATTGAGCAAAATCGGAACCGTTTTTGATTAATGTTTTTAAGCTGTCGGCAATTTCTTCTGCTCTGTTAATATCTTTTATAACTTGACCGTCAACTTGAATTAAAATATGACGAGCACCGACAGTATCCGGAACAGTTACTCTGTCAAAAACACGTTTTAATACATAGGATCCGTTTTCTAAATCAGGACCGAAAACAGAATCAGAAGATGCATTAAATAAAGCTGTATCACCCAACTCTTCAAGTGAATAATGTTTTTCGTCAAAAGGAACTTCCGAATTTGCGTTAACGTAATCAATTAATTCATTTATTGATGTATCAACAGAAATTTCTGCAAACTCCGCTTTATAATATTCAATATCTTTTTCAGCAACTTGAAAATCTTCTTCCGAAGGAATTATGTTTAAAGTAATATAAGCAATATCTCTTGATTCTTTTTGTTCGTAATCATTTTTATGAGAATCATAATATTCTTTAAGTTCTTTTTCTGTTACGGAAACAGTACTGTCTGCAACTGAATTATATTTTTTTGAAGTATAATCAAAATCAACAACATTCACACGTTCTTTGTACAAACTCTTTGCTTCAAAATTTGTAACATTCATTCCTTTTGAAATCAAAGAAGCATATTTAGTAAATTTTCTGTTATCACGCATTTCATTTTCAAGGAATTTTGCAACTTGAAGCCCCTCTTCCGATTGATTTGCATTTTGGAAAAAGTTAACAGCAGCTTGCGAATTAAACTGTCTTGTATTAGGATCCGTAAATATTTGGCGTGTTAACGGATCCAATCCTGTTTGAATATTTTCACCACTGACTATTTTTGCTAATTCCAAATCACTTACCTCAAGACCTAAATCTTCATAAGTACCTGAGAGTGAGTAGTTTTTAACAATTTTATCCCACACTTGATCTTTTACGTATTTTTGATTTTGTTCATCTAAAGAAGATTTTCCCGTTAACATTTTCATCCCTTCTTCATAATTCTTAAATCGTGCTTGATATTCCTGAATTGAAACAGGCGTTCCGTTAATCTCGGCAATATCTCTTTCTGAACGAGAAAATAATTTATTAACATCTCCTAATAAAAATGCAACTAATGCTATACCTATCACAATAACAATAACAGGTCCTGCATTTCTGATTCTTTGTAATGTAGCCATTTTAAATGATTATAATTTTATGTTGAAAAAAATAAAGTTTGCAAATATATATATAAAATTCTTAAAGAATAAATTAATAAAATAAAATTAAACTGTTCACACATTATCAGGTTTCCGGATTTCAAAAAATTAAGCGTAAAATTTTGTAAATTCACATTTAAATATTTACATTTGACGATATAATCTTTTATTGTTTAACTAAAAATGTTTGTTTATGAAAAAACTAATGCTATTGTTTGCTTTCTTTTCATTGATAAGTTTGCAAATTTACGCTCAAAAAACAGTAACAGGTACTGTTACTGATGATGCCGGAAAAGCTATACCCGGTGTCAGTGTGCTCGTAAAAGGAACAACCATAGGTACAATGTCATTAGCAGACGGTACATATAGTGTAAAAGTTCCTGACGGTTCTAATGTTTTAATCTTTTCTTATATGGGAAAAGAAACTCAAGAAATCACTATTACCGGAAATGTAATTAATGTTAAATTAATGCCTTCAAGTGAAGCTATTGATGAGGTTGTAGTTACCGCTTTGGGTATTTCCAGAGATACAAAGTCTTTGGGCTATTCAGTTCAAGAAGTTGAAGGAGACGACGTTAATACCGTGAAAGGGAACAATTTTGTTTCTTCTCTTTCAGGAAAAGTTTCAGGTGTTCAAATTCAAACGAATACAAATTTCGGCGGATCATCAAATGTAATAGTCAGGGGATCATCTTCATTAACAGGAAATAACCAAGCGTTATTTGTTATTGACGGTATTCCGATTGATAATACAATCTTTAATGATTCTTATCAAGCAAGAGGCGGAACTGGTTATGATTACGGGAATGCTGCATCTGATATCAATCCGAATGATATTGAATCAATTTCGATTTTAAAAGGTGCTGCTGCAACTGCTCTTTATGGTTCTCGTGCTGCAAACGGAGTTATTCTTATCACTACTAAAAAAGGAGGAAAAAATAAAGACTTAGGAGTCTCTTTTTCAAGTAATTACACTGTTGGTGTCGTTGACAAAAGCACTTTTCCTACTTACCAAAAAGAATATGGCGGAGGTTATGCAACTTGGTGGGCAGGTGATAATACCCCCGGTAACGGAACTTACGGTGATGACATTCACCCCGGACTTGAACATTGGGATTGGAACGATGACGGAACTGATGATTATATTGTCCCGACCTATGAAGATGCTTCAATGGGTGAAGCTTTTGACCCGAGTTTAATGGTCTACCAATGGAATTCATTTATTCCGGGACTCGACACATACGGAAAAGCTCTTCCCTGGGTTGCAGCTGAACATGATCCTTATTATTTCTTTGATAAATCTTCAACTTATTCAAACAGCGTTCAATTAGCAGGCGGCGGAGAAAATTCTACATACAGATTTTCTTATCAAAACCTTAATCAAAAAGGAATTTTGCCGAACAGCCAATTAAACAAAAATAATTTTAATTTGACAGGAACTTATGATATTCTGAAGAATTTAAAAGTTACTACAAATATTAATTATATCAATACATCAGCAACAGGAAGAAACTCTACCGGTTATTCCGGAAATATCATGTCTTCTTTCCGCCAATGGTGGCAAGTAAATGTTGATATATTAGATCAAAAAGATGCTTATGACTTATTAGGGAATAATGCTACTTGGAATATGAACGGTCCTACTGATTTAGCCCCTGCTTATTGGGATAATTACTACTGGCAACGTTATAAAAATTATGAAACAGATGTCAGGAATCGAGTGCTTGGCTATACTCAATTGGATTGGGAAGCAAATGATTTCATGAGCTTTACGGCAAGAGTATCTGTTGATAATTATTCTTATATTCAAGAAGAACGTCGAGCTCCCGGATCTATAGCAGGCTCGTTTGGTGTCAAATACGGTGATGTATCTTCAGGATATGCTTTGAGAAAGAGAAATTTTTTAGAAACAAATTTCGATTTCATCGCAAATTTCCATAAAGATATTAATGAAAATATTAATATCAGAGGTTTATTAGGAACAAATATTAGAAAAACATCTTATTCAACACTTTTTACATCAACTAACGGAGGATTAGCAGTTGCTGATATTTATGCGTTAGCAAATACAAATTCACCATTAGAATTAGCTGAAGAAACAAGTCCGAATATTCAAGTAAACGGATATTTTGCAAATGCATCTTTAGGTTTTTATGACATGTTCTTTCTTGACGGTGCCGTAAGAATGGATCAATCTTCGACTTTACCTCTTGATAATAATACGTATTTTTACCCGTCTGTTTCAGGAAGTTTCTTATTTTCAGAATTGATTGATTTAGATGCATTAAGTTTCGGTAAATTAAGAATAAATTATGCTGAAGTTGGTAACAGTGCACCATTCTCTAAATTAAATGATGTCTATTATCAACAATTTCCCTATGCAGGAGTTGGTGTTGCGACAAACGGATCAACTAAATTTAATCCTGAATTAAAGCCGGAAAAAACTAAAAGTTTAGAAGCCGGAATAACACTAAATTTCCTTAATAACAGAGCGGGATTTGATCTTTCAGTTTATGATAACAATTCAATTGATCAAATTATGCCCGTTGCTGTTTCTTATGCTACAGGATATAGTTTTAAATATGTTAATGCCGGTGAAATCAATAATAAAGGTGTTGAATTAATGTTGAACTTTACTCCGATTAAGAAGAAAGATTTAAAATGGGATATGAATATTAATTGGTCTAAAAATAAAAGCAATGTAGTTTCTCTTGCCGAAGGTGTTGATAATTTGCAACTTGCAAGTTTACAAGGCGGTGTTACTATTAATGCCAGAGTAGATGAACCATACGGAACTATTCAAGGTACAGATTTTCTATATTATAACGATATAAAAACGCCTGAAAATCGTATTATAACTTCAAGCGGTAAATATGCACATACTGAAACTTCCGATCAAGTAATCGGAGATATTAATCCTGATTGGATGGCTGGTATCAGGAATACTATTTCGTATAAAAACTTTGATTTCAGTTTCTTAATTGACTGGAAAAAAGGCGGAGATATTTTCTCTTTAGATTTATGGTACGGAATGGGAACCGGTTTATATCCTGAAACTGCAGGACTTAATGACTTAGGAAATCCGCTTCGTGATATTGTAATTGATAACGGAGACGGAACATACGGTGCCGAAAGCGGAGGAAGAGTTCTTGAAGGTGTTATGGAAGACGGAACTCCGAATACAACCAGAGTTTATGAAGGTTGGTATGGCAACTCCCAAGGATGGAAAAGCGGTACTAATGCTTTACAAATTTATGATGCAAGTTATATTAAGTTAAGAGAAGTTGCTTTAACATATACGCTTCCGACATCAATTGTAAAGAAAACATTCCTTCAAGACGTTTCATTAAGTATTGTTGGCTCAAATCTTTGGATTTTACACAAAAACCTTCCTTATGCAGATCCTGAAACTACTCAAGGTGCAGGTAACATTCAAGGATGGCAAAGTGGTGTTATGCCGACTACAAAAAATATCGGTTTCACATTAAATATTAAATTTTAAACTCAATAACTATGAACAGAAAAATTATAATAGCAATAATTTTTATCTTTGGAATTTTATCTTCGTGTACGAAAAATTTTGAAGATTTAAATATTGACCCGAAACACCCCTTAGAGGTTAACGGAGGTGTATTATTTACAAATGCACAGGTTGAAATGGCTGATCAAATTTCCAGTACAAATGTAAACAGAAATATCTGGAAATTAATGGCTCAATATTGGACAGAACGCTCTTATACTGATGAAGCTAACTGGAACATCGTGAACAGAAGAATTTCCGATAATATGTTTCAAACTTATATGGCTATTTTAAAAGATTTAAAAGATGCCAAGGAAATCATTGGTAATGAAGAAGCTTTTTTTGATAGTGAAAAAGCAAATCAAGCAAACAGAATTGCCATAATTGATTTAACAGAAGTATATATTTGGCAAAGACTTGTTGATATGTTTGGCGATATTCCTTATTCAGAAGCTTTGGATATTGAGAATTATACACCTAAATATGATGATGCTGCAACAATCTATCAAGACTTAATTACTCGTGCTAATGCTGATGTTGCCAACATTGATATTTCTGAAGGCAGCTTTGGTTCTGCTGATTTAATCTATGGCGGGAATGCTGATAATTGGCAAAAATTCGGATATTCATTATTAGTTAAATTGGGTATCGGAATTGCTGATGGTCCTCTTGCTGCATTAGGACAATCAACTGTAGAAAATGCATATGATAAAGTTTTTACAAATGCAGATGACGGAGCATTTTTCCCTTATCAAGCATCTTTACCATATGTAAATCCGTTATATACAGATTTAGTAGCAAGCGGTCGTCATGATTTCCTTATTGCAACAACATTATTTCATGCAATGGATTCCATAAGTGACCCACGAATTAACTATTATTTCGAAGATATAACAAATCCGACAACTGATTACGGTTATTCAGGAGGCAGTTACTCAAGTAAAATGCATTATAATTCTGTAATTACTGCTCCGGATTATAAAGGATTTTTTATGACTTATGATGAAGTACAATTCTATTTAGCTGAAGCAGCTGCGAGAACTTGGTCTGTTGGTCAAACTGCAGATGTATATTTTGACAATGCCGTTACTGCTTCAATTATTTCTTGGGGTGGTACTGATGCAGATGCAACTGCTTTGCTCACTACGCACCCTTATGCTTCCTATATAGGAGGCTGGAAAGATGCAATCGGTACTCAAGCATGGATATCAATGTATACAAGAGGATTTATTGGTTATACATTCTTTAGAAGATTAGATTTTCCGGAATTTTCTATGCCCCCTTCTCCACCTGAAGGTGTTACATCTGTTCCGACCAGATTTACATATCCAATTAATGAACAAACCTTAAATGCTACAAATTATCAAGCAGCTTCAACTGCAATTGGTGGTGATAGTTTTACAACAAAATTATTCTGGGATATATATTAATTATTATTTATTATTTATTTTATTAAAAAAGGTTGCTTTGAAAGCAACCTTTTTTATTTCTTTGCAAAAAATAAATATGACAGAAATTTGTGCTTTAGCTTCAGGAAGTAACGGAAATTGTTACTATATAGGGAATAAGGAAGAGGCAATATTAATTGATATAGGGATTTATTACAAACGATTAATTGAACGATTAAACGAAACCGGATTGGATAAAAATAAAATTAAAGCTATTTTTATTTCACACGAACATACTGATCATATTCAAGGAGCTCGAATAACTTCCAAAAAATTGGGAATTCCGGTTTTCTACACAAAAAAAACCTACCATAAATGTTACGATAAGAATAAAGCGGATAATTTCGGTTTTTTTGAAACCGGGACACCTTATATTATAAATACTATTAAAATTCACTCTTTTAAAAAAAATCATGATGCAATTGACCCGTGCAGTTTCAGAATTGAAATCGGAGGTAATAATATCGGTGTAATGACAGACATCGGAGTAACGGATGAGACTCTGCAAAATGAATTTTCAAAATGTAATGCAGTTTTTCTGGAAAGTAATTATGATGAGGATATGTTGATGAACGGTTTATATCCTTATCATTTAAAACAACGTGTCAGTTCGAACAAAGGTCATCTTTCAAATTTCCAAGCATTAAATTTAATTGAACAATTTGCATCACCTCAATTAAAAACCATTCTGCTTTCCCACATTTCTGCTGTTAATAACACACATGAGATTGTAAAAGAAACTTATAAGCATTTAAAAAATAAGTATCATATAATTTTAACTTCCAGAAATAATGCCGGTGAAATAATAAGCATCTGACAGAATTATTAAAACAATTCAATTCTTATTAACAATTTCATATTCAAAACCTTATAATATCTTTTAAAAATAATCTGAATATTTCTTGCATTATTTAAATCTTTGTCGTAAATTTGCAATGTTTTTAATTTTGTAATCATTACATTTATGAAAGTAATACAAAATATAAGTGCGGAATTGCTCAAAGCAGATATAAAACCGTCGTGGCAAAGAATTAAAATATACGAATTTATTCTTAATAATAATATTCATCCGACGGTTGATACAGTTTATAAAAAATTGGTAAAAGAAATCCCTACACTTTCAAAAACAACTGTTTATAATACGCTTAAACTTTTTGAAGAACATCATTTAATCAAGAATGTAAATATTGAAGAAAACGAAATCAGATATGATGCACAAAATCACATTCACGGACACTTTAAATGCACTCAATGCGGTAAAATATTTGACTTTGATTACAATTATAACGATTTAAAATACAGTGGATTGGATGGTTTTATCTTAAATCAAACGGATGTCATAACAAAAGGAATTTGCAAATCATGCAAAGAGAAAAACAAATTCGAATAAGTATTTAAACCAAAATAACATGGTAAATATTGAAGCATTATATAATATCACATACGGAGTAAACAAAGATGAATTTGAGGAAATATAATTATTCACATAATTAAAAATTTTAACATTATGAAAAGTTTAAAAGGAACAAAAACAGAACAAAATTTATTAAAATCTTTTGCCGGTGAATCTCAGGCGAGAATGCGTTACGATTATTTTGCAAAACAAGCAAAAAAAGAAGGACTGGAACAAATTGCCGCTATTTTTGATGAAACGGCATTAAACGAAAAAGAACATGCAAAACGATTTTTTAAATTTTTAGAAGGTAATCCGGTAGAAATTACGGCTACTTACCCTGCAGGAAAAATCGGAACGACATTAGAGAATTTAAAAGCATCTGCAGAAGGTGAAAATGAAGAATGGACAGAACTGTATCCTGAATTTGCAAAAATAGCAGAGGAGGAAGGTTTTAAAGAAGTTGCAACGGCATTTAAAATGATTGCAAAAGTTGAAGCAGAACACGAAAAGCGTTACCGTACTTTATATAATAACTTAGAAGAAGGACACGTATTTGAACGTAAGGGTAAAATTTATTGGAAATGCAGAAATTGCGGTTATGTTCATGAAGGTGAAAAAGCACCGAAATTGTGCCCGGCTTGTTTACATCCCCAATCGTATTTTGAGATTAAAGAAACAAATTACTAACAAATATCAAAAAATATACAAATAACAATTAAAAACTCGAATAAAATGGAAGAAAAAAAAGGAATGCCTTTATTAGGCGACGAATTTCCGAGAATGGAAGTTCAAACAACTCACGGCACAAAAATTTTACCTGTAGATTATACCGGTAAATGGTTTGTATTATTCAGCCATCCGGCAGATTTTACACCGGTATGCACAACCGAATTTGTAGCATTTCAACAACGTTACGATAAATTTAAAGCATTAAATTGTGAATTAATCGGCTTAAGTGTTGATCAAGTTTTTGCTCATATTAAATGGGAAGAATGGATTAAAGACAATATGAATGTTGAGATTAAATTTCCGATTATTGCAGATACCGGTAAAGTTGCAGAAACTTTGGGATTAATTCATCCCGGAAAAGGAACCAACACGGTTAGAGCGGTATTCATAGTAGATGACAAAGGAAAAATCAGGATTATTTTCTATTATCCGCAAGAACTCGGACGTAATATGGATGAAATATTAAGATCTGTTGAAGGCATGCAAGTATCAGACAAAAACGGTGTTGCAATGCCGGCAAATTGGCCGAATAACGAAATCTTAAAAGATCGAGTAATTGTTCCGCCGGCAACAAGTACGGAAATGGCAAAAGATCGTCTTCAAAAAGCAAAAGACGGAGAACATGAATGTTATGATTGGTGGTTATGCCATAAAAAACTTTAAACGATTTCTTATAATAAAAACCTGCATCAAGCAGGTTTTTGTATTTTTGCAGAAATGTTATCGACAAATACCATAACAAAAGATATTTTTAATATCAATAATGATAAGCAATTTAATAAAATCAGCTTGCAAATATTTAATTATCAGCTTACTCACAATATCGTTTACCAAACTTATATCAAAGAACTTAATATTAATACATCGAAAATAAAGCATTACAAAGACATTCCCTTTCTTCCGATTGATTTTTTTAAAACACATAAAATTATATCTCCAAACAAAAAACCTGAAACCATTTTCCGCAGCAGCGGAACAAGCGGAATGACAAGAAGCGAACATCATATTGCAGATTTGTCCGTTTATGAAAAAAGTTTTTTGCAAACTTTCAAACTTTTTTACGGTAAGCCGGAAGATTATATTTTTCTTGCATTGCTTCCCTCCTACTCCGAGCAAGACAGTTCATCACTGATTTATATGGTTGAAAAATTAATGCAAATCAGTAACAATCCGGATAACGGATTTTATCTTTATAACCATTCCCAACTTAACGATAAATTATCAGAACTCGAAAAGCAAAACAGAAAAACAATTCTTTTCGGAGTTAGTTTTGCATTAATTGATTTTTTTGAGAATTATCATATAAATTTAAAAAATACGATAATTATTGAAACCGGAGGGATGAAAGGCAGAAAAAAAGAAATTGTCAGGGAAGAACTGCATAAAATCATAAAAACAGCAACCGGTTTAAAGCACATTCATTCTGAATACGGTATGACCGAACTTTTATCACAAGCTTATGCAAAAGAAGAAAACAAATATGCAAATCCGCCATGGATGAAAATTTTGATAAGAGATGCTAATGATCCCTTTTCATTCCTTCCCAAAAGACAATCCGGCGGTATTAATATCATCGATTTGGCAAATATTTATTCTTGCTCTTTTATAGAAACAAAAGATCTCGGCAAATTGCATCCGGATAATACATTTGAAATTCTCGGCAGATTTGACAATTCAGATGTTAGAGGTTGCAATTTGATGGTTATTTAATTTTTGAATTACAAATTCGTAAAACAAATTTAAACTTTATAACTTTACAAACTTTCAAACTAAATACAATAATTATGGACTACGAAAATATTTTAACAGAAATCAGAGACAGTATTTTATATTTAACCATAAACCGTCCGAAACAATTAAATGCACTTAATAAAGCAGTTTTTACAGAACTGGAAAATGTTTTTACAGAACTTGCACCAAAAGATGAAGTGAAAAGCATCCTGATTACCGGTTCCGGAGAAAAAGCTTTTGCAGCCGGAGCAGACATTAAAGAATTTGCCGACTTCTCCGTTGAAGAAGGCAAAGAACTTTCGGCAAACGGGCAACGGATTTTTAAAATAATCGAAACTTTCAAAAAACCCGTAATTGCTGCGGTCAACGGATTTGCTCTCGGCGGAGGTTTAGAATTGGCAATGGCTTGCCACATTCGATTAGCTTCCGACAATGCGCGTTTCGGTCAGCCGGAAGTCAGCCTTGGAGTAACACCCGGATATGCCGGCACTCAACGCCTTACACAACTTATCGGTAAAGGCAAAGCAACTGAATTGTTAATGACCGGAGCCATGATAAAAGCCGAGGAAGCATTAAAATTCGGTTTGGTAAATTATGTCATGCCGCAAGAAGAATTGATTACAAAAACCGAAGAACTTCTGAAAACCATTATGAAACAATCACCGGTTGCCGTGGCAGGTGTTATTCAATGTGTTGATGCTTATTTTACCGACGGAGTTGACGGGTTTAAAACCGAAGTTGAAGAATTCGGAAAATGTTTCGGTACCGAAGATTTTAGAGAAGGAACCGATGCCTTTATGAATAAACGCAAAGCAAATTTTCCCGGAAAATAATTTTAATCCGAATTTAAAACTGTTTAATCAAGTAATATATAACATTCGTCAATCAAAAAGTTACAAGTTTAACGATTGCCGTATATTTGTTTCAACAATAAAACCTACTTTATATATCAAACAGTTAGTTAAACAAACTTAGACGTACTTAAGTAAAAAGAAAATCGAGATACTGAAAAGTATCTCTTTTTTTATCTTTGCCCGAAAAAAGATGCCTGTATTGATGTTCAAGTTTCAGTGTAAAAAACGGAGAAATATTTATCACACTTCTCCGTTTTAATTATGTTATGTACAAAAAGTATTATTATTGTTTTGAGAAAGACATTTCACCGGATTCAGTTCCTGTATTGTTCCCTTTTTTTGTTCTGTACACATCTGTTTCATCATTTGAGCAATAATCCCACCAATAAGTATATTCATAAGAACTTGTATAAGTCGTAGTATAACTGAAAACTAATTGTTCTTTGTCTAATGTTTTAATATAAAGACGCATAGTACCGTCGGATCTTTTTGACATATTATTATTGGTAAAATCAATTACTATTCCGCTTTTTTCTTCGTACGAATCAATCCAACTCCAATAACCGGTATATTCACTATCATAATTATCAGGATAACCGTTATCATCAGTATCTTTTTCAGCTGATTTCATTTTACAAGTTCCGTCTTCATTAAATGTTATCCAAGCCGTAAAATCTTCTGTATAAGTCGTATCCCCTGAATCGACAGTTGTTTCTCCGTCCTCAGTTTCACTGTATGAATAATAGTCATGAACCGTTGTTCCCTCAGTAATGGTAGAATCCATATCAGTATAAGAAGACGAATAATTAACATAACCGCAAGTGTTTGTCGTAAATGTATAATTATCAGTTCCGCTTTCAAGAGATGTACTTTTTTGTGATGTTAATTCCCAAGTACCGATAATACGTTTGTTTCCGTGCTTAACATTTGTTTTTGTACAAGAACTGAAAACAAATAATGAAATTACAAATAATGAAATTCCTGTTTTAATAATAATGTTTTTCATAATTAAATAAATTTAGTTAATATATTAATTTTGTACAAAAATAAAAAAAAATAATTTGCAACTATTCCTGATATGTTTTAAAATATTTGCAATTTTTTATTAACCTTATTGATAATGCAATAAAATACAATCATAAAAACAGCAGAATAAAATCATTTCTTGATCCGGATAAAATTAACTTTTTGAAATAACCGATGAAGAACCTGCCGGTGTTAAGCACATCATTAAATCTCATAATCAGACAATTAACATTAGAAGTACAATCGGCGTCGGAACTTCCTTTGCTTTTACTGTTCAAAAAGCATAATATTTCCTCATTAATTTTTCCTTTTTGAATAATAAAAATTCATTATCTTTGTCTGAATTATAAACATTTAAACTTCTGATGATGAAACGCTTTTTCTTATTACCCGTAATATTGATAACTATATTTTTTGCCGGTTGCAGTATTACACAAGAATATCATTTTAATAAAGACCTTTCGGGAAACTATAGTTTGGAGATGAAAATGGCTGATTTAATAAATATGATGCAATCTATGGATACGTCCGGAAATATGATGTCTTCTATGGATACACTTGACCGTTCTTTTTCGGAAATTGCCGTCAAATATAAAGATGCCGGAGCAAAAAACGTTAAAGTAGGATGGAAAGATGATAAAACAACCATCCGTATTAATTTTGATTTTGCAAATATTGAAGATTTGAATTCTGTTCTGGAAAATTCGAGTACTGAATCAGGAATGAATTTTATGAATAATAATTCAAAAACCCCCGGTAAAATTACTCATAAAGGTAAACGATCACTTTCTTTTGATTTTCCGGAATTAAATAATGACAGTATTTCTATGAAAGGGATGGAATCAATGAAAGATTACATTACTGTTGAAACTATTTTTTCTTTCGATCGCAGAATTAAAAGTATAAATAACAAAAATGCCGTATTAAGCGATGATAAAAAAAGTTTTAAATTTTCCGGAAAATTAGATAAACTTTTAAATAAAGATTTTACTCTTGATACAGATGTTAAATTAAAATTCAGATAGTTATTAATTTAAAATATTGATTATGAAAACATTACATTTAATTTCAGCTGTTGTAATTTTTATGTTTTTCACAACCGGTTGCGGAAATAATGATGAAAAAGCAGCAGAAAAAACCTCTGAAGAAATTGCAGAAAAAATAATTGAAAATGCAACAGGCAATAAAGTTGATCTTGATGTTGATAAAGACGGAGATAAAGGAAGTATTACCATAAAAGGTGATAACGGAGAAGAAATTACAATTTCATCAAACGGAAACGAAATTCCCGATAATTTTCCTTCCGATATTTATCTTGTTAAAGGTGAAATAGTTTCAGTCGGAACAATTAACAGCGGAGAAGGTGATATTATCACGATTGTAGTGACTGTTGAAGAAGAAAGTACAGAAATTTCAAAAATTCTTCTTAAAGAAATGAAAGCAAAAGGTTGGAAAAATGAAATGAATATGACAAGCGGAGACGGCGGTATGCAAATGTATTCAAAAGATGATAACAGCCTTACGGTTACAATGGGAAAAGATAATGATAAAACACAAGTTAGTTATATGGCAACGGTTTCAAAAAAATAAGTATTTTTACGAACCTTTTTCATAATTTTTCGTATATCAGAAAAAAATAAAGAAATGATTAAACATATTGTGCTTATTAAAATTAAAGGAGCTTCATCAGAAGATGAAAAAATGAATAATCTAAAAAAACTAAAAGAAGCTTTGGATGCTTTGCCTTCTCAAATACCGGAAATAAAATCCTATCAAACCGGCTTTAACATTTCTGATGCTTCTTCAGCTTCTGATTTTGCATTAATCGGAGAATTTGATTCAAAAGAAACATTAGAAACTTATAAAGTTCATCCGGAACATCAAAAAGTTCTGGATTTAATAAGTAGTATTAAAGGCAGAACCGCAGTTGTTGATTTTGAATTTTAAATTAATTTTATTTTAAAAAAGAATACGGATTTAAATTAAATCCGTATTTTTTTCTTATTATTGATTTTGAGTTAACCAAATAATACCGCCTATAATTGCAGCTGCAGCCAAAACAGCTAAAGTAATTTTAATCCAACTCCAAGGTCTTTCGCCTTGAACTTCTCCGGTTCTGGCATTAATCATAAAACGATACACTTTTTCTTTGTATTTGTAGGCACTTAACCAAATAGGCAATAAAATATGTTTAAATGTTGTAGACATATAATCAGTATTCATTGAAGAAATACGCTGGTGATCTCCGCCGATATCTCTGTGAATATCTTGTCGAATAACAGGTTCCATTTTCCCTTTTGCCAATGTAAAACCGTTTTCCAAACTTACCTGATAAGTTTCCGATTTAAAACCGCTCAAATATTTTGTATCATACGGAACCAAATTTTGTAAGTCCCAAGGTTCCAATCGGTCGACATATTTTCTCGGTAAAGTATCGCTTGCCGGCACCATCACATCATCAAATACTCTTGATACTCTTCCGCTTACCGATGACCATCGGGTTTTTGTTACGGTTCTGGATTTTTGTTGTCCGTCTTCATAATAAGTTTCTGTTGTTTGATAATCATCACCCCGTTGACCTGAATAATTAGTTCGTGTGTCGGAATCATAAGTCCAATAGGGCGTATAAATTCCGGCAAGGTCTTCGGTTTGTCGAGCCTGCGATTTTAACTTATTGGGGGCAAACCAAAGTTTCTTCAGCCATTTTTTATACAATGCATGCCCTTCTTTTTTACCAACTTTAAAAGATAACATGGCTTTCGGAGCAATAATACTTGAAGTATGCGCTTCTTTTGAAACTAAAGGACTTCCGCAAAAATCACATTCCGAAGATACGATATTGGGATCAAAAGTTGTTTCTGCTCCGCAAGAATCACATTTAACAGTCGTAATCTCAATTTTCGGAGCAATGTCTGCTTGATTATTTATATAACTCTTAAAATCAAGTTCTTGAACGGCTTGAATTTTTGCTTCTTCGTCAATTTCAATTTCATTTAATGCGCCGCAAAATTCACATTTTAAACTGTCCGTACCGGGCGCAAAAGTTAATTTGGCTCCGCAATTGTTACAAATGATTTCATTTTGTCTGCTTTCACTTACTTTTTTTTCTTCCATAATAAACAATAATACGCATTAAAACACTTAAATTAAAAAAAAACATCTGTTAAAGATAACTTTAAAAAACTACATCGGTGGCGGAGGAGGCGGAGGTGTTGATCCGAACAGCCCGGTAATTTCCGGAACTTCACCGGCTGCCAACCAACCGGACATGCCTTGTTTCCATACAAAAGTTTTTTTTGTTAATTGTCCCTGAGCAATCATTTGTTTCAGAACCTCAGTATTAAAAGGTCCTTGTTGTTGTCCGTTAACAGAAACAAAATATTGAATAACCGGTGGAGGAGGCGGTGCATTTTGCGGTGTTTTTTGTTGTTGCTGATTTTGCATCATTTGATTTTGATTCATCATTTGTTGCATCATTGCCATTCCCATCATACCTTCCATGCCGCCACCCGCTCCGGGATTTTTGGCAGC
This sequence comes from Bacteroidales bacterium, assembly GCA_029932445.1. GTDB lineage: Bacteria > Bacteroidota > Bacteroidia > Bacteroidales > JAADGE01 > JAADGE01. The sequence goes on from JAOZQB010000020.1 coordinate 16,223, forward strand.
ACCTTCCATGGCATCGGCAGCTTTCATTTGTGAATATTTATTCATATCTCCCAGCATATTCATTCCGGTTCCTTCATCTAATTTTTCTTGTAATTTTTCCGGTAAACTGATACTTGAAACTAAGAATTTTGTAATTTCCAGACCATATTCTTTAAATTCTTCAGCAAGTTTTTTCTGGCAAAATTCAGAAATATCTTTGTAATTTTGTGCCATATCCAGTAAAGGAATTCCGCTTTCACCAACGGCATCAATAAATTGCGTAACAATTAAATTTCGCATTTCACCTGCAATCTCATCCGTTGTAAAATCACCGCTTGTACCAAGTACCTCTTTTATAAATTTTACCGGATCAACAACTTTCATTGTATAAGCTCCGAAAGCTCTTAAACTGACACGTCCGAAATCGGCATCACGCACATAAAAAACATTGGGCGTTCCCCATTTTTGATTTGTAAATCGTTTTGTATTAATGAAATAGACCTCAGCTTTAAACGGACTGTTAAATCCGTGCATCCATGCATTTAAAGTTGTAAGAATCGGCAAATTTTGTGTTGTAAGTTCATAACGTCCCGGAGGAAAAACATCAGCAATTTTACCTTCATTAATAAAAACGGCAACTTGAGATTCTCTTACCGTTAATTGTGCACCGTTTTTTATTTCATTACCGTAACGTTCAAAACGGTATGCAATGGTATCACTACTGCTGTCCAACCATTCGATGACATCAATAATTTCACCTTTTAATTTATCAAATAATCCCATTTTTATATAGTTTAGTTAATTTTTATTTTCGGGCTTTGAAAATACAACTTTTTAAGATACCGGCAAAGTTTTATTGATTAAAACAAAAAAACTTTCTACAAATATTTTTTAAGAATTTCACTTTTCCGTTTCAAAATTTTTAATGTACGGCTTTTAAGTTGCCGAACACGTTCGCGAGTAATTTCGAAATTAGCACCGATTTCTTCCAGTGTTAAAGGATGTTGCATTTCTAAACCGTAGTATTGCTTAATAATTTCGGCTTCACGAAGCGGTAAAGTAGCAAGGATACGTTTTAATTCTGTAGTCAGCGATTGTTTTATTAACTCTTTTTCAGGAGAATCAGAACTTCCGCTACTGATGATACTGTATAAAGACATGCTTTCATCATCATTAATCGGTGCATCCATTGATATATTTCGGTCGGTATTGGCAATAACTCGTTGTACGTCTTTAGGGGCAATTTTTAATTCATCGGCAATTTCTTTTACGGAAGGTTCTCTTTGAAATTTTTGCAATAATTCAAAAAATGTTCGATTTACTCTGTTAGCCGTTGTAATTTTATTAAGCGGCAACCTCACAATTCGAGAATGTTCGGCAAGTGCTTGAAGAATGGATTGCCTGATCCACCAAACAGCATACGAAATAAATTTAAATCCTTTGGTTTCATCAAACCTTTTAGCTGCTTTTATTAAACCGATGTTTCCTTCATTTATTAAGTCAATTAAGCTGAGGCCCTGATTTTGATATTGTTTGGCAACCGAAACGACAAAACGAAGATTCGCTTTTATCATTTTGTCCAATGCATTAATATCTCCTTTTCTGATTTTTTGTGCAAGAACAGCTTCTTCTTCTGCCGTAACCATAGCATATCTGCTGATTTCATGCAAATATTTATCAAGTGAAAGAGATTCTCGATTGGTTACTTGCCTTGTTATTTTCAGTTGCTTCATAGATAAATGTGCAAAAGAATTTAAAATAAAATCAGACTTGACGTTTTAACATGCTAAAAGTAAACATTATTAATGTATTAAAAAACAATATTTTAAAAACCTATTGCCCCTGAAGAACCCAAAGCTTTATTTACCTCAATATCTTTTACATCCGGATATGTCACAGTTCTTACAGCTTCAGCAGAACGTTTTCTTGCAGGGACCGATGCCATTCTTAAATTTTGTTTTCGTACGGTTTCTTCAACAATTTTCCTGATTGTTCTGGCATTTCCGAAATATTTATCGCGTGCTTTATATAATTTCTTAATATAAAATTTTAAATACTCTTCGGCCTCATTATCAGGCATTAAATCTTCGACATTTAACATTTGCAAACATATTTCATAAAGTATTTCGGGACTGTAATCTTTAAAAATCAAGGTTTTGTCAAATCGTGATTTCAGACCCGGATTTATTTTCAGGAAATTTTCCATATTTCCGGGATAACCGGCAACGATAACTGCAAATTTACCTCTGTTATCTTCCATATTTTTAAGAATAACTTCTATGGCTTCATTACCGTAACTGTTTTGTCCGCCCCCTGCAAGTGCATATGCTTCATCAATAAATAAGACTCCGCCCAATGCATCATCAATTTTCCCCTTCGTTTTAAGTGCGGTTTGCCCGACATAACCCGCTACAAGACCTTCTTTTCCGGTTTCAACAATATGCCCGCGTTCAAGCAAACCGAGAGCTTTATATATTTTCCCGAAAATACGTGCTAAAGTTGTTTTCCCGGTACCGGGATTACCGCTGAAAATAGCATGTAAAGAAAATTTATTCAAGACATCTTTCCCGGTTTCTTTATAAAATTTTACAAGCTTTATCAGTTCGTTAACTTCATTCTTAATCTCATTCATTCCGACCAGAGCATTCATTTCGTCTGTTGCTTCTTTCAATAACTCATTATCAATCGGAATCAGAACAAGGCTTTTTGATTTAATACTTTCAATTTTTCGTATGTCTTCGGAAGTAATAACCGATAATTCTTCATTTGTCAAATCTTTAACATTCTCGCGTTGCATCAATCGCAAACCCATATTCATTTTACCCTCATCAATTAAAGAATAGGCAAAGCGTGCATTCCCGAATGTGTAATCGCGATTTCGAAACGCTTCGGTAAGTGTTTTCCGAATTATTTCTGCTGCATCATCTGTTAAAACGACATTCCGTTTATCTGCAGCATAAAAGGCAATATCAAATAATTCGTCAGGCGTATAATCATCAAAATGAAAAAAATATTTTATTCTTGATTTTAAGCCGGGATTTGATTTAATCATAAACATAGTTTCTTTCGGATATCCCGCCATCATTATTGCAATATCTTTTTCGCCGTCACTCATTTCTTTTACTAAAACTTCAATGACTTCTTTCCCGAAATCTTTTTTATCTTCATCAGAACGAGCAAGCATATATGCCTCATCAATAAATAAAATTCCGCCTCGTGCTTCTTTAAGCGCTTCTTTAACCTTAGGTGCCGTTTGGCCTATAAACTCACCGATTAAATCAGCTCTGTCAACTTCGTGAACATGACCTTTTGAAAGTAATCCTTTCTTCTGATAAATTTTCCCTAATAATTTTACAACGGTCGTTTTTCCGGTTCCCGGATTACCCGTAAAAACACTGTGAAGTGTAATTTCTTCTGTATCATCAAACCCCTTTTCTTTTCGGAGTTTAAGGAAATCAATATAGTTAATATGATCTTTAACCTTTTGTTTTATAGTCTGCAAACCTATCAAACCGTCCAGATGTGCTATCAAATCTTCAAGGGTTTCCGTATCTTCAGGTTGAGAATCCGAGTTGCCGATTACTGCAGGATTTTCTGCCAAAGGTAATTCTCCTTCAACATCGTTTTCTTCTGTCGTAAAATAGGCAGAAGCAATTAAAGTATCCATAAACACAATCTCAATTCTGTATTTATCATCTTTCCACGAACCGGGAGCTATATTTCCCCATCCTCTTTCAAAAGTAAAAATTTTATCTTTATTACCGTTGGGAATAAATTTTAAACTGTCAATTTTAGCTTTATAATGCCCGGCATCATCATAAATATTAATAAAATATTCCAGATAAAATGCTTTATTCGTCTTAATTTTAAAATCAGTTTCAACCCAAACATATCGAGTTTTTTCTTTAGAGAATGCTTTTAAATATTTCCTTTCGGTTTGGTTCCAAGCTTCAAAATCGCCTTCATATAATTTAACGGATTCAACTTCCAAATACGGATTACTCTCTTCACTGACTTGACCGATATCATAAATGTAAAATAATTGTGTTCCTGCTAATTTGCCGTCAATGTAAGCTTCACAGCGATAAGTTCCTGCTTTCCAATATCCGCCGGCATTTTCAACGCCCCAACTTTCATAAACAGATGCAATATTATCGTCTTTACTGATATTTACTGTTTTACTTAAATTACAAATTTCTTTCGTTTTTTCATCAGAAATCTTAAAAGCTTTCAAAGTAATATCAGCTGTCCAATCTTCAATATCAAACTTTTTATTATATATCGAAAGTTCAGAACGAAGATATGATATTTCATCTTTATCAAACACCCTGCGATATTTTTTGGTTGAATCAACCATCCACTCCGAAGATGCATAAATTTTTAAAGACTTATATTTAAACAATTTTTTATTCAAGGTTTTTATTTACAAAAATAATCAGAAATAGGTTTAATAAAAATTCTATTTTATAAAACTACAGAATATATCAAAATAAATCGCTAAATTAATTTTGTTTTAGTAATTTTGAACGCAAATATGGAAGATTTAACACCTGAAGAAATACAACTTTTTATTGATGCGATTTCTGAATATTCTGATTATGATTTCAGCGAATATTCTATAAAATCGTTTACCAGACGAGTTCAAAAACTGTTAATTGATTATCGAACGGATTTATCCGGTTTAATAAAAAAAATAAGCGAAAAAAAAGAATTTCTTGAAGAAGCCGTAAAAAATATTACTGTTAATACGACAGAAATTTTCCGAGATGCTAAGATATGGGAGACTATAAATAATCAAATTCTGCCCACTTACCAAAATGAATTAAGAATTAATATTTGGCATGCCGGAGCATCAACCGGTCAAGAAATTTATACCATGCTTATTTTATTAAAACAACACGGATTATATGATAAATCAAGAGTATATGCTTCGGATATTAATTCTGATGTATTGGAAATTGCAAAATCAGGAAAATATAAATACAGAGAAATTGACGAATACATCAATAATTTTAACGAAACATATAAAGATTCGGAACAGAAATATAATATAAATGATTATTTTAAAATTTCCAGATCCAGAAATTTGATTAAAGTAAAACCCTTTCTTTTGGACAAAGCACAATACAAAATTCATGATTTAACAAATATCACAAATCCATTTGCCGTTAAATACAATATTATTTTTTGCAGAAATGTTTTGATATACTTTAATCATGAGTTACAAAACAGAATTATTAAATTATTTGAAAAATCTTTATTTACCGGTGGTGCATTAATCATTGGTAAACACGAAGGTATTTTGGGAAATATTGCTGAAAAATTTCAAAAACACGGAACAATTTATATTAAAAAATGATGGCTTTGGTTTAATATTCCGTTGTTATTAGACTAATTGAGGTGCTAAGCAACT
>JAOZQB010000021.1 GCA_029932445.1 Bacteroidales bacterium
CAACGATGAGTCGGGCAAAGAAAAAATGCACCTTCGGTGAAAAATCACCCAAATTCGGGCATCTTGCAATAACTGCTGAATCATTATCATTTAGTTTGTTACTATTACAATTTTGATTTTTCATGAATAATTCGGGTTAATGTAATGTTTGGGTACATTGAGTTTTTCCGATTAAAGATAAGCAACAGTTTTTTGATACTGTTTTGCTGCCAAATCAATCTGAAACTTAAGCTATGTGTCTGTATATCAGATATTAATTGAGAGTATTTTACGACCCCGCCGGGGTCACTAAAAAGGCATGTTACAACAGAAAAACATGCCTTTTTTATTAAAATATATTTTCTTATTCAAATTTCTTCTTCCGTATTAAAAAAAGAAATACTAAATTTGAAAAAAATTCAATCTTTTAAGAATCTCTAAATGTCCAATCAAAAACCCTCAGTATTAATCATATACACCGGCGGCACCATAGGAATGATTGTCAATCCGGAAACCGGCTCGTTTAAACCCTTTGATTTTAACAGCATTTCAAAACAAATTCCGGCCTTGCAAAGTTTCGGTTACCGCTTGGAAACGATTTCGTTTGAAAAACCGATTGATTCGGCAGCATTGAAGCCGGATACATGGGTTAAATTAGCGAAAATATTGAAAGAAAACCATTCTTATTTTGACGGTTTTGTGATACTTCACGGAACGGATACCATGGCATATACAGCATCTGCATTAAGTTTTATATTGCAAGATTTTCATAAACCCGTAATCCTGACAGGCTCACAACTTCCGGTTGAAATGCTTCGTACCGACGGTAAAGAAAATCTGATTACTGCAGTAGAAATTGCAGCAGCACAAAAAAATAATATACCCTTAGTACCGGAGGTCTGCATCTATTTCGACAATAAATTATTCCGAGGGAACCGAACGACAAAAAAAAATGCCGAATATTTTGATGCTTTTGCTTCACCGAATTATCCGCCTCTTGCTGAAGCAGGAATAAAAATAAATTATGATACTAAATATATCAAGTATCCTGAATACAATAAAGTCCCTTCCGTTCATACAGAATTTGATACAAATATTGCTTTAATAAAATTATTCCCGGGGATAACGGAAGCATTATTAAACAGTATTTTTTCGACAGCAAATTTAAAAGCTGTTATTCTTGAATCATACGGTTCCGGAAATGCTCCGACTGATAAATGGTTTTTCAATATATTAAAAAATGCTACAGATAAAAACATCATAATTCTCAACATTTCTCAATGTGTCGGCGGAACGGTTGCGATGGGAAAATATGAAACCAGCAGACAACTTATTGATGCGGGAGTTATCAGCGGTTATGATATAACAACTGAAGCTGCCGTAACAAAATTAATGTATCTTTTGGGCTTAAAAATGAATAATAAAGAAATAAAAAACTATTTACAAGTTTCAATTTCCGGAGAATTAACAAAATAAAGCTATGATATTTACGTTTCAATATTAATTAAATTCGATATAATATTTACATAAAAAAATCAATTCATATTAAATATTTTTTTTTGGTTTAAAAAAATTATTTAATTTCGGCAATTGAAAATCCGTTTCCGGCTAACTTCCTTGGAGAGGTGTCCGAGCGGCTTAAGGAGCACGCTTGGAAAGCGTGTATACATATTAACGTGTATCGAGGGTTCGAATCCCTCTCTCTCCGCTTGCAAACGGGATATTAATTAATAATTTAAAAATAAATTTTAAAGACATGAAAAAGTTATTTGCATTAGCAGCAATTTTGGGAATGTTTATGTTTGGTGTTCATCAGCAAACTTATGCGCAAAAAGCAGAAGGTGATTCTACTGCCACCGTTCAAACGGATGATGCAACCGTAACGGATGATACGGCTGTTGCAACCGAAGAAGGACAAAACGAAGGAGAATTACACAAAAAGATTAAAGAAAAATTCATTGAAGGCGGTCCGTTTTTTATGAGTTTCGTATTAATTGCCCTTATTCTCGGTTTGGCACTTTCAATTGAAAGAATCATTTACTTGAATTTAGCAACAACAAATACGGAAAAGCTCCTGACCAATGTTGAAAATGCCCTTGAAACAGGCGGTGTTGAAGCAGCTCAAGAAGTGTGCAGAAATACCAGAGGTCCTGTTGCCAGCATTTTCTATCAAGGTTTAAGCCGAGCCGATCAAGGTATTGATGTGGTTGAAAAATCTGTTGAATCATACGGAAGTGTTCAAATGGGATTACTGGAAAGAGGTTTAACATGGATTTCCTTATTTATCGCAATTGCTCCGATGTTAGGTTTCATGGGTACGGTAATCGGTATGATTGACGCATTTGATAAAATTCAAGTTGCCGGTGACGTAAACGCAGGATTGGTTGCAGGAGGTATTAAAGTCGCTTTGATTACAACCGTTTCAGGTTTGATTGTTGCAATGATTCTCCAAATTTTCTACAACTACATAGCTTCAAAAATTGATGCTTTAGTAAGTAGTATGGAAGATGCATCTATTTCACTCGTTGATATATTAGTGAAATATCAAAATAAATAAAATTTATCTTTAATTTCTAAATTACGCAGCTATGACTGATAATATAGCCAAAATTACGAAGATATTACTTTGGGTTTTAATTGCTTTATCCTTGTTCTATGCAATCATGTTATTCGTTAACACAACGGAACAAGATACAAAATGGATTGTAAACTCATTGACATATACTGAAATATTATTATATATTGCTGTCGGTGCGGTTGTTATATTCTCATTGTTTAACTTTGTTTTAAACTTGATGTCTCGACCGAAAAAAGCTTTACTTTCTTTAATCCCGATAGTTATTTTAGGAGTTGTCTTTTTATTTGCATACTCAAGTGCTTCAAATGAAGTACTTAATATGCCGACATACGAAGGAACCGACAATGTTCCCGGAATTTTAAAATGGTCCGGAGCAGGTTTAATAACTGCCTATGTATTTTTCGGTCTTGCAGTTCTTTCTATTTTATATGCGGAGATTGCAAAACTTTTTAAATAATTAATAATTGAGCGGTATGCAAGGAATTAATTTTTTCTTGCATATCGGTCTGATTTAAAATTTATACCAATGGCAAAAAGACCCTTACCAGAGATAAATGCAGGTTCAATGGCCGACATTGCTTTCTTATTACTTATTTTCTTTTTGGTTACGACAACCATGAGTACCAACACCGGTATGCAACGTAAATTACCGCCGATGCCGGAAAAAAAAGAGAAAACAGAAACACCTATGCACGACAGAAATGTAATGGTCGTTCTGATTAATAAAGATAATAATATTGCTATTAAAGGAAAACCCATTCAATTAAAAGATATTTACAAAAAAACCAAATTGTTCTTTTCCAATCCGAATAATGACGAAAATTTACCTGAAAAAAAAATGAAAGAGATCCCGTTTTTCGGTAATTATCCCGTTTCAAAAGGTGTTATATCATTACAAACTGACAGAAACACGAACTATGATAAGTACTTACAAGTTAATAATGAACTGGTTCGTGCAGTTAATGATTTAAGGGATGAAAAAGCGATGGAAAAATTCGGAATATCTTTTGACGAATTAGGTAAAACGGATAAAGAAAAGCAAAAAGCAGTAGCAAAAGTTTATCCTTTGAACATTTCCGAAGCAGAACCGAGAAGAATTGCGGCAGGAGCCGGAAAATAATTTTTTTGAATTTTAAAATCTAAAATAAATGGCAAAATTTGCAAGAAAAGGAAAAGGCGGAACACCCGCAATTTCTACGGCATCTCTACCTGATATTGTTTTTATGTTACTGTTCTTTTTCATGACGGTTACAACCATGAAAGAAACTGACTTGAAAGTTACAATTCATAAAGCCCATGCTACCGAAGTAAAAAAGATTGAGAACAAAGCTTTGGTAAAATACATCAATATCGGTGTTCCTATTAAGACATATCAATCAAAATTCGGAAAAGAACCGATTATTCAACTGAATGATGCATTTGCTTCCGTTGGTGATATCGGTCCCTGGGTCGATGCCGTAAGGGGTGATATGGATGCCGAAAACAGAAGTAAAATGACCACGGCTTTAAAAATTGACAAAAATGCCAGAATGGGTATTGTTACTGATGTAAAACAAGAACTCAGAAGAGCAAAAGCATTAAAAATTACTTATATTGCCGATAAAACAACAAAAGAAGATTTCAATTAATATTACAAATAACTTTTCAATATAAAACGACCTTATTTTACTGATAAGGTCGTTTCTTTTTAAAATTAAAACCGACAGATTGTTCTGTCGGTTTTATTAATAAATTCTGTTCAATGTAAGAGAAACTCTTTATTCATCAATGGCTTTATCGGCACCGGAAAGTTTCGCTTTTAAAGCTGCCAGAGCTTCGGATCCGCCGCCTGAACTTTCTTCCAAAACACTGTCAATTTCCTCGTCAATACTTTGATTTTCAAAAGCAATATCAGCATAGGATTCTGCCAAAGCTTCGTCTTGTTCCACTTTATCTTTCATCCGTTCCAGCATTGCAACCGTTCCGTCGGCATCAATATTTGCCAATTGTTTATTAATCGTTTTTGTAGCTTGACTTACTTTTGCTCGTGCTCTGAGGGTTTTTGCTTCATTTTCCCATTTTGAAATATTAGCTCTTAATCGGTCAATTGTATGATCTAATTTAGCCACTTGGGCATCATAGGTTTTTTGTGTTTTAAGTGCTGTCTGTAAATTTTGTCCGGCTTGTTCCTTTTCATCCAAGGCAGAAGTTGCCAAACGATCGGCATCGGCAGGATCAACAGCACCGCTTTCGGCTCGTTTTATTAATGCAATCGCTTTATTTTCATATTCTGTCATTTTATTACGATATTTATTTGCATCATTTTTGGAACGAATTGCCAATGCTTTAACTTCTGCCAAAGCTTGAATACTTTCATCCAATTTTCCTTTCATATCACGAATCCCTTGTTCGGTCATTTTTACCGGATCTTCAAGTTTGTTAACTGCTGCATTTGCCTCTGCCTGCCCGATTTTAAATAGTCTTCTGAAAAATCCCATTTTAATTAAATTTTAAGTTTATAAATAATTTTCAACAAATATAACAATAAAAAATAAAATGCCAAAATAATTGGCATTTGTTTGAATAAAAGAAACTGTTAAATTTTCTAATCCTTTACAATCTTAAGTTAATTTTAAGTACATTCGTCTTCTTTTCGTTTTATAGCAAAAACACCGCGCCCGAATGCAATAATTTTATCTTCTTCGTTGGGATGATATATTTTCATTTCAGTAACAACGGAACGACGCCTTTTACTCAGGACGTGACCTTCTGCAATAATTTCTTTTGCTTTTCCGGGGCGAATGTAATCAATTCGCATATCGATGGTTGCAACATCATCTTCTTGCGATGTCATATAAGTCATTGCCGCAACACCGCCGGCTAAATCAACAGCTGTTGCCGTATATCCGCCGTGTAATCGTTTTGAACGAGGGTCACCGATAAATTCTTCACGATAGGGAAATAACAATTTCACAAAACCTTCTTCAATTTCCAAAACTTTAACACCGATAAATTTTGCCATCGGAATTTTTTGTTCGACAACTTCAATAAATATTTTTTTAACAAATTCTTCCATTTTTTTAAACCGTTAAAATTAAAGTATGTTTCAGGAAATGTGTGTCGCAAAGATAATCAAATAATTACTTCTCGGCGAAATATACGCTTGAAATCCCGAAGGAAAATTTTTTATATTGTGCAGATTTAAAACCGGCATTTTTAAGGAATTGAGTAAATTTTTCTCCGTAAGGAAATGCATTAACCGATTCGGGAAGATAGATATAAGCTGATTTATCCTTAGAAAATAATTTTCCGAAAAAGGGAAGAATATACTTTGAATAAAATCCGTAAAATTGTTTAATCGGAAACTTATCGGGTTGTGAAAATTCTAAAACAATAAGTTTCCCCGAAGGTTTTAAAACTCGAAAGAGCTCTGCCAATCCTTTTTGCAGATTTTCAAAATTACGTACACCGAAAGCAACAGTTACGGCATCAAAATAATTGTCTTCAAAATCTAAATTTTCAGAATCACCTTTCCGGAATTCAATATATTCAGTCAAATTTCGTTTTTTAATTTTCTCCTCTCCTACTTTTAACATGCCTTCGGAGATATCAATTCCGATAATTTTTTTCGGTTTTAATCGTTTATAAATTTCAAAAGCAAAATCTCCGGTTCCGGTCGCAACATCCAAAATTAATTGAGGTTTTTCGGATTTTAATAATCGAATGGATTTTCTGCGCCAAATTTTATCAATATTCATCGACAAAAAATGATTAAGGAAATCGTATTTAGGAGCAATATTATCGAACATTTCTGCAACCTGCTCTTTTTTTCCGCTTCCGGAATTCTTATAAGGAAGTATTTTTTCTGCTTTATTCAAAATCTGTAATTTGAGTAATTATTTTGCAATCCGAAATCCGAAATAATCGGTTGCCAAACCTAAAAAAAAGCTTATTCCGATATACATTAAAGACAATATTTCATCTTTGAATTTGCGGCGACAAAGATAAAAAATTAATGATTGTATAAAATTTCTTCTTTAAAATCCTTATAAAATAAATTCTCGAACTTCCTCTACCGAACTTAACACTTCAATTTTACAATGATTGAACTTATTCGCGGGATGATGCCCGTAAGATACTGCAAGTGTTTTAATTCCGAGGGTATTTGCTACATCACAATCATGTGTTGTATCACCGATTAAGATAATGTTATCCGAAGGTAAAGCAATTTTTTTGAGTAATTCTTTTCCGATTTCTGTTTTTCCGCCGGCATAGTGATCATTTAATCCGAAAACATATTCAAAATAATTTCTGATTCCGAATTTTTCCAATTCTTCATCCAATTGCTCCTTTTTTCGTGCCGACAAAATTGATTGTTTGATGCCCGAATTTGCAATATTTTTTATTAGTTCAAAAGCACCCGATTGCAATTTCGTCGCATGACTTCTTTTATCGTATTGAATAATAAACTCGGTACCGACTTTTTCGAAACTTTCATTTTCAAAAACAAAACCGGCTCTTTCATAATAATCCTTGACGGGAAAATCAAACAATTCACGGTATTTTTCAAGCGTCATTGTCGGAAGATTCCTTGCAGCCAACATTTCATTAATAATTTCGACGCACAGTCCGACATCGTTTAAAAGCGTTCCGTTATAATCCCAGATAATATGTTTATATTTCATTCTTAAAGTTAAAAGTTAAAAGTAATAAAGTTTATAAAGTTAAGTGTACTCCAAAAAATCAAAAAGTGATAATTTAGTCATCCGATGAATTTGTAATTAGCTGACTATCCGTAAAAATAAATATATGCAATTTGCAAAATCATTCATCGGATGACTTTTCAGAGTGGACTCAAAGTTGAAAGTTTTTTGTATTTGTTCGTTAAAGGTTGAATAACTTTTTCCACTTAACTTTCAAATTTTTACTTCCCGCACACAAAAATAAATTTACTTTTACAAAATTATTTTCAAACTTAAAAAAAATAAAATGAACAGAAAATTATTAAACACAAAAAAGACAATGACATTTAAACATTGGAAAAATACCGGCTGGAGTATTTTCAACAGCATCGGGAAACATATTATTTTTTCCGTATTACCTTTAACGTATTTTTCAGCCTCAACCTTCACACTTGAAGCTCAAACCGATACCGTTCAAATGCAAGAAGTTCGGATAAATTCTTCGCGTGTTCCGACAGTGTATTCCGAAAGTGCCCGGATTATATACACAATTGACAAAAAAGATATTGAAGCCATGCCGGTGCAAAATTTGCAGGATTTAATCGAATATGTCGCAAATATTGATGTCAGGCAACGAGGCAACGAAGGTGTTCAGGCAGACATCAGCATCAGAGGCGGAAATTTCGACCAAACATTAATTCTGCTAAACGGTTTTAAATTAAATGATGTGCAAACAGGGCATCACAATATGAACCTTCCCGTCAGCATTAGCGACATTGAAAAAATTGAAATTCTTGAAGGACCCGGTAACCGAGTTTTCGGAATTAACGCCTACAGCGGAGCCATAAATTTCATCACTTCCGGAAATATCGCAAACCGTTTAAGAGCAAGCATTTTTTCAGGACAACACAAATACTTCGGCGGAAACCTAAACATTTCACACACACTCAAAAACTTCAGCAATTATCTTTCCGCATCTTACAAAAAAAGCGACGGTTATTTATCTGACAGCATCAATAATACCGACTTTAAAACACTTAATCTTTTTTATCAAAGTAATTTAAAAACAAACCTTGCAAATTTCTCATTACAAGCGGGATATACGGACAAATCATTCGGTGCTAACAGTTTTTATACACCGAAATATCCATGGCAATACGAAGAAACCAAAACAACATTTGCCGCCCTGAAAACAGAAAAAAAAGGAACACATTTTAATCTCACACACCGCATTTCATACCGAAGACATCAAGATCGTTTTGAGCTTTTCAGGGAAGATAAATTTAAGCACGTCGGCAATTATTTTGTTGACGGAACGGATACCGCAAAATATATCCCCCTCATTTTTGAAGCTTGGAATTATTATCCCGGACATAATTATCACTTAACGAATAATTTAAGCACGGAATTAAAATTAAATTTATATACCCGAGCCGGGAAAACGGCAATCGGAGGAGAATATTCCTTTTCTGAAATAAAAAGCAATGTCCTCGGTGAAGCACTTGATAATCCCGAAAATGTACCCGGCGAACCGGACGGATTTTTCACTAAATCAAAATCGCAAAGCAATGTAAATATTTATACGGAGCATTTTATAAAATTTAATAAATTTACCTTTTCCGGAGGTGCTTCAATGAATATCAACAGTCAATTTAAGCGAAATTTTTCGGGTGGTATTGATATCAGTTATGCAATTACCAAATATTTGAAATCATTTGCATCGCTGAACCAATCGGCACGTTTGCCTACTTTTACCGATTTGTATTACGACGGTCCGACCAACAAAGGCAATCCGGATTTGCAGCCGGAAACCGCTCTAAACTACGAAACCGGCATCAAATATTCTAACACAAATTTCCGCTCAAATATTTCCTTTTTCCGAAGAGAGGGTAAAAATACAATCGACTGGGTGCGACTTTCCGACACCGTTGATTGGCAACCTTTAAACATTACCGAACTGACAACGACCGGAGCAGAACTTGCCGGCGATTACGACTTTTTACCCGGTTTGTTTTTTAAACACATCGGGTTTTCGTATGCTTTTACAACAATTGTAAAACAAAGCGGGACTTACATTTCGAAATATGCTTTGGATTATTTGAAACATAAAGCCGTGCTTTCCGTTGAGCATAAAATTTACAAAAAGCTTTCGGCAAATTGGAAAATTCGTTATGAAAATCGTACCGGCAGCTATTCCGTATATGACTTAGCAACAAGAACTTATTCAGGAGAAGAAGATTACAAACCCTACATTTTAACAGATTTACGATTACTTTGGAAAAGTAAAAAGTACGAGATATATGCTGATGCTTCTAATCTTTTTAATGTAAATTATCATGAATTCGGAAATATTACAATGCCCGGACGTTGGATAAAAGCCGGGTTCAGAATTAATTTGAATTATTAATACGGAGATTTACAAATATGGTAAATTACTAATAAATCCGGTTCAAAAAATGAACCGGATTTATTTATAACTTGTTGTAATAATTTTGAATTAATAAGCGTTTTATCAAAAACAAATAAATTATTCCTTCCCCATTTTCTTCAACATTTGAATATGTGATTTTACGGCTTGAGCAAAGGTATCGTAAACATTATATCGAATACCGAATTCATCGGTGGTTTGTTTTACGATTTTTGCAATATCCGGATAATGAACATGACTGATATGCGGAAATAAATGATGTTCAACTTGAAAATTCAATCCTCCGATATACCAACCGAGAAGTTTATTTTTTTGAGCGAAATCCGCTGTTGTTTTGAGTTGATGCACACTCCAATTTTCATCAATTCGACCATCAACAGGTTCGGGAAATTCGGTTTTTTCGACCAAGTGTGCCAATTGAAAAGTAAGCGCAAGAATTAAGCCCGTAAAAAAATGCATCGTGAAAAAACCGATTAAAACTTGCCACCAAGTAATATCAACTAAGAAAAAAGGCAAAACCAAAATATAGGCAAAATAAATAAGTTTTGAAATAATAAGTTTTGAAATTTCTGTTTTATAATTTCTTTTTTTGCCCAAAAGACCCTCTTTATAAAAACGTTTCATTTGCGAAAAATCGGCCGACAATGACCATATAAGCGTCATTAAACCATATAAAAAGAACATATAAATATGCTGAAATTTATGAAACTTATAATGTTTTGCCCCTTTGGTAAATCGATATAAAGGTCGGGAATTGATATCCTCATCTAAATTTTCAATATTTGTATAAGTATGATGCAAAATATTATGCTGAATTTTCCAATTTAAAGAACTTACCCCCAACATGTCTGCCGACAAACTGACAATTTTGTTAATTTTTTTGTTCTTACTTAAAGAATTATGATTTGCATCATGCATATAGGTCATACCGATGCCGGCTGCCGAAATGCCCATAACGACAGTAAACAACCACATTTCATACACATTAAACAGATTGCTTAAAATCAATGCATATCCGCCAAAATACAAGAACGTAAAAACGATTATTTTAAAAAGAATTTTTATACCTCCGTATTTTGAACGCTTATTTGACTTGAAAAAATCGTCAACTCTTTGCTTTAAAGCAGTTACAAATTCAATTTGCAGCTTATTGTTAAATTTAACCGTGCTGATCATTTTTTATTTTTTTAATTGAAAAAATTTTAAACGTAAGAAAACCTAAAAATATAAGACGCAAAACAAATGTCAATTAAAATTTAAATTTTGAAGAACAAATAGTCAATACAAAAAAGTAACATTCAAAATACAAAGATATTGTATTTATTTATATTTCGTATTTGAATTTATGAGAAAATTAATCATTAAAATTAAATATTAACTTAATCTTTTTAAAGTCCATCAGCAAACATTTGCGAATTAATGAACATTATTATCGTATAAAAAACAAATTCTTCCGTCAATTAATAAATTAAAGGAATCAATTTGCTTGTTTTTTTTATATAATCCTTATAGATTTCTCCGAATTCATTAATTAATATCAATTCTTCAGCTTTAATTCTGTATAAAACTGCAAAAAATACAGGAATCGGCAATACTAATAAAGAAATGATACTGTTCATAGCAATTGAAAGTCCGAGAACAGTTAACAGCAAACCTAAGTAACTCGGATGTCTTACATGTTTATAAATACCGTCTGTTTTTAATTTGTGATTTTTTGTGATACTGACATCAACAGTAAATTCTTTTTTTAATTGTAAAATTGATACCCATCTGATTACAAGTCCGGCAATAAATAAGCTCAATCCGAACCATGCAATTTGAATATTTAAAATACTCCATGTTTGATGTTTTGCGGCAAAGAATCCAATCGTTATACTCACCGGTATTGTAATCCAAAATAAGGTCAGCGAATTTTTATCTTTTCTGTTCTTTACAATTTTCTTTTGAGAATGTTTAGTGATTGCTAAACCCGTTTCAGACAAGAAAAACACAATTGAAAAATAAACTACAACAGTAATATTCATATTTTAATATTTTTAGAAATTTATAAATAAAAATAAAAATTCAGCAAATGCGAATTGCCCTGCAAATGTTAAAAAATAATTTTATTTATCTTTAAATAAACTCAATTATCTTTGCAAAAAAAGAAATGGTTAAAATCGGAGATTATAATACTCTGCGAGTAGTAAAAGAAGTCGATTTCGGTATTTATCTTGACGGCGGTGAAGACGGTGAAATTTTAATGCCCGAAAAATATGTTCCGGAAGGCACAAAACCTGATGATGAAATTGAAGCATTTATTTATTCCGATTCGGAAGACAGATTGATTGCAACAACAGAACAACCTTTGGCAAAAGTTAATGAATTTGCTTGCCTGAAAGTTAAAGCCGTAAATAAATTCGGGGCTTTTTTAGATTGGGGAATATTAAAAGATTTGTTGGTTCCGTTCCGAGAACAAAAATCGGATATGATTGATGGCCAATATTATATTGTATATATTTATCTTGATGAAAAAACAAATCGATTAGCGGCCTCGGCAAAAATCAATAAATTTTTAAGTCCGGAAACACCTCCTTATGAAGTTTATGATGAAGTAAATATTCTTATTCAAAGCAAAACGGATATCGGATATAAAGCAATCATAGAAAATGAATACGCCGGTTTACTGTATGAGAATGAAGTTTTTAAAGACATTAAAAAAGGAGATCGATTAAAAGCTTTTGTGAAAAAAATAAGAGACGATGAAAAAATAGATCTTGCCCTGCAGAAATCGGGATATGAACAAATTGACAATATTTCAAAAAGTATTTTACAAATTCTGAAAGAAAATAACGGATTTGTTGCAGCAAATGATAAAAGTTCACCCGAAATGATAAAATCCTTGTTTAATATCAGCAAAAAATCTTTTAAAAAAGCAATCGGTTCACTTTATAAACAACGATTGATTGATTTTAAAGATGACGGGATAAAACTAATGGCTTTAGTTTAGAATAGCGCTGATTGCTGTAAGGTGCTTAGCAACTGTTACTTATAACAACACTTTTTAATAAATCAGAGACAGAATAAAATTAAAATAGTTGCTTAGCACCTCAATTAGTCTAATAACAACGGAATATTAAACTAAAGCCAAACTAATTTAACCTTTTCCGATTTCTTCCCAAATTAAAGCAGCAGCACCCAAAATTGCCGCTTCGCCGTGTTTTAATCCGGATTTTTCAATGCTTACGGTATTTTTATAAACCCTTAACAAGTCTTCGTTCATATACTTTTCGGCAGGTTTTAAAAGTAAATCACCGGCTTCTGCCAAACCTCCGAATAAAAATATTTTTTCGGGACTTAAAACAGCCGTAAAATCAGCCAATGCTCTACCGAGAATATATGCAGTAAAATCAAATGCTTTAAGAGCAAGTATATCTCCATTTTTTGCAAAGTCGTAAACATCTTTTGAGGTCAATGTATTGAAATCAATATCTCGCATCATACTTACTTCTTCTGTATCAGATACTAATTCTTTTACAGTACTCAACAATCCGGTTGCCGAAACATAGGTTTCCAAGCATCCTTTTCTTCCGCATCCGCATTGTCTGCCGTTTTCTTTTACGATTACATGTCCCAATTCGCCGGCAAATCCGCTGTGTCCGTACAATAATTTGCCTTCAGCAAAAATACCGCTGCCGAGTCCCGTACCGAGTGTTATTTCAATAAAATTATCAATATGCTTAGCATTTCCGAATAATTTTTCTCCTAAAGCTGCCGCATTTGCATCATTCGTCACTTTAACGGGAAGATTAAATTCTTTTTTTAATAAACCGGCAACAGGTAAAATACCTTTCCAATCCAAATTTGCCGCATGTTCTATCGTTCCTCTGAAAATATTTCCGTTAGGTGCGCCTATTCCGATACCTTTTAATTTTAAATTATACGATTTACTGTTTAACAACATTTTTATTTTTGAAGCAGAAAAATAAATAAATTCTTCAAAACTTTTATGCCCTTTTGTAGGTATCAAATCTTTCGACAAAATATTACCGTTCTTGTCAACAAGTCCGAAAACCGTATTGGTTCCGCCGATATCAATTCCTGCCGTAACATTTTTTATTTCTGCCATTTGTTAATACTTGTATAATAATTTTAACACTCAAAGTTAAAAAGAATTTTTTAACTGTTCTGTCAAAGATGATTTATGTCATTGTTTTATTTATCAACATATCTAAACTTTGTGCTATGTAAATATATTAAACTAAAAACATGTATATGAAATTCTTATTTAAATCTCTGATTATTGTTTTTGCATTGCTTATTTCGATTAATGCAAGATCGCAAGACAAATTGTATGCTTATTACAAAGTAACAACAACCGGAACCGTAACTGATGTTGCAACAAAACTAAAAGAACAATTGAAAACATATGAATTTATGTATCTCGGGGCTTATCATCCTGAAGGAAAAGCTGATATGTATGTCATTGCTTTTACAAAAAAGCAACTGTACGGTTTGGCCGGTTACGGTAAAACACATAAAGCGCTTGCAAGTGTTTTGAAATTCGGAATTATAAAAAAAGGGAATACCGTAACGGTAAGTTTGTTAAATCCGGAATATATTTTCTATGCTTATTTCAGAAATACAACAGGAAGTTACGATAAACTGAAAGTCATTTCTGATGAAACGAAGACAATCTTAAAATCTGTCGGAACCGGTTTTAAAGGTTTCGGAGGTCAATTGTCAAAGAAAGAATTAAAAAAATATCATTACATGATGGGTATGCCTTACTTCACCGACCCTGTTGATTTAAATGAAATGCCGAGTTTCGAAAAAGCGTGCGAAACCATCGAAAAAAATCTGAAAGCAGGAAAAGGTCATACTGCAAGAGTTTATCGGCTGAAATTCACCAAATCACAAATTGCAATCTACGGTGTTGCACTGAAAGATAAAGAAGACGGTGAACGTTATTTTTTACCTGTTATAGGTGAAGACCATATTGCTGCAATGCCTTATGAATTGATTGTAATAGGAAAAAAAGTAATGATGCTTCACGGAAAATACCGTTTGGCACTTCATTGGCCGGAACTTTCGATGGGACAGTTTATGAAAATCGTAAGCACACCGGGATACATTGAAGATACAATGGAAGCTCTTACGAAATAGCATCTCTCGTAATACCAATATAAAGCTTTGCATATTAATATTTTGCAAAGCTTTTTTATTTAATAAATTTGGTGTAATTTTACAAAAGAACACCATGACATCCGAAGAATTTAACTCACATTATTACTTTCGTGAGGGCTTCGCCGTTCATAAATAATGTGGAGTTAAAAGTTTATAAAGTTGAAAGTAAAAAGTTTATCTGAAAAGTCATCCAATGAATGATTTTGCAAAATACTGACATCAATTTAACTTGACAATCAACTAATTACAAATTCATCGAATGACTAAATTATCACTTTTTGACTTTTCGGAGTAGACTCATAACTCGAATTTGGGAAATAATCAAAACAAAATGGCGTAAGCTAACTTTATAAATTCAAACATTTAACTTTTAACTCCTGTATTATATGAATAATTCAGTTTAACTGTCAGCTTCACGAATTTTCCTGAATCGACGACGAGCTTCGGTAACAAAAATACTGTCGGGATGTTCAAGCATCAAGCGCTTATAAAATTCGGCAGCTTGTTCTTTATCATTCAGTTTTTGTTCGTACATTAATCCTAAATCAAACATAGCTCTGTCAGCTAAAATATCATAAGCATATTCGGTAATAATTTTCTTATAATAGCTTTCCGCTTCTGAATATTTTTTTTCGGAAACGAAGATTTTTGCCTTTAAATAATACGCCTCATCGGTAATTTGATGACCGGGAAATTTCTTCAATAAAGTATCAATTAAAGCCGATGCCGAATCTTTTTTTTGTCTGAACACATATAAATCTGCCTGAGAATAAAGTTTCATGGCTTGCTGCAATGAATCGCCTTCGGTATTTTCGTCAATCAACAATGAATAAAATAAAGCATCATTGGCAACCGGTTTGGAAGTGCTTTCTTTTAATGCATCAAATTGTGCTTTAGCCCATCTGAAATTTTGAGCATAATACGCTAATTTGGCCTTCTTTAACTTTGCAAAATCACCGTACAAATTTCCTTTATTCTCAATTTCTGCTTTGGCATAAGTCAATGCCGCCAAATCCAAATTATTTTCATAAACCAAAACATCGCCAAGTTCCGTTTCACAACGGACAGCCAAGCGACTATCTAATCCTTGAAGTTCTAAAGCACTGTTAAGCAGATCTTCCGCTTCTTTCGGCTTATTCAAATAAAATGTTTTTAAATGAGCTAAATCTATCACACTTTGAATGGTATTAAACCCGACACCCAAACTTTTCAA
This sequence comes from Bacteroidales bacterium, assembly GCA_029932445.1. Taxonomy (GTDB): domain Bacteria; phylum Bacteroidota; class Bacteroidia; order Bacteroidales; family JAADGE01; genus JAADGE01. The sequence continues at coordinate 16,026 of JAOZQB010000021.1, forward strand.
TGTTTGCATATATTCTTTTTCAAGACTTTCTATATCTTCCGAAGAAATAACATCACCGTTAATAATTTTTAAATACGAAACATTTAATTTACCGACATTGGCTTCAATAAAAAAGGAACTTCTGTGTCCTTTTTCAATAAGATAATTATAAGCGTTAAGAGCCGTGTTATAATCTTTATTTGATTTTGCCGTTTCTGCCAAATCAAAAACTTGTTTACCGGAAGCGTGAATGCGTTTATCAATTGCCTCTGCCTGAATCAATGCTTGTGCAAATTCTTTTCTTTGCATAAAATACCAAACCAACATTCTGTTAAAGTTAATTGAAGAATTCATTTTTTGAATGCGTTTCAGAAGTTCTTTTCTCAGAATATCGGAAAATTCATCATTAATATCTCTGTTAATAAAATATTGCATTCGGTTTTCAACCGTTGTAAGATTTCTCGGTGCTTCTTCCAACCAATCCAAATACTCATTAATCATTTTATCGTATTTCCTTTGAACGGCATATAAGTTTGCCAATTCACTGCGAAAATCATCATTTGTAATTTTTCGACCTTTTAAATATGTTTTTTCTGCATAATCATATTCCCTTCGCTGTATAAATGCCGAAGCTAAAGAACGAACCGAAACCGAATTATTCATTACTTTGTGCAACGCTTTTTCATAATTTTTTTCGGCATCTTCAAAATGATTTTGTTTTTTATACAAATATCCGAAGTCAACATAATAAGACGGATCATTTCGATGTGTCCGAATTTGTTTCTTTACGGATTTTTCGGCAATATCAAATTTCCCCTGTTCGATTAAACAATTTACATAATAAGTGTAATAAATTTTTGCACTTGTATGCTCCGAAATTTTTTTAAAAAGAATTTCTGCTTTATCATAATCTTTATTTTGATAATATTGATATGCCAAACGAATATCATTTCCGGCTATTTTCTGTGCAAAACCGGTTTGTCCGAAAAAGAAAAACAAAACTGTTATTAAGAGCAATTGTTTCATTAAGATTAATAGTTTATCTTTGAAATTAAATTCTGCATTAAAGTAAAACGCATAATTAGTAAAATTAATGTCATATATAGGCAAAAATATCAGAAAAATAAGAATGAGCAAAAAGTTGACTCAAACAGAATTTGCCGAATTATTTGATTTAAAAAGAACAGCCGTCGGTTCATACGAGGAAGGCAGAGCCGAACCTAAAATTGATACCTTAATAAAGATTTCGGATTATTTTAAATTGAGCTTGGACAGCTTACTGAGAAAAGAATTAAGCATTAATGAAATTTTCCGTTTCAGAGAGGATTTACTACAATAAAATTTTCAATTTAAATACTGTAAAGTCATCGTATCACTATTTTTAATTTAAGTGAAACTGATTTGCATTTAATCCTCTGTTTATCAGCAAAATGATACAATGACTTGCGGATTTAAGGGAATAAATAAATGCAAATATTATTTTGATTTTTAATTTATTTTATTTATTATTGTGTGTCTCAAAAATTCTTCATCATGAAAGCTTCTTCCGGATTATTTGCCGTCCTGCTAATTCTTTGGTCAGGCGCATCAGTTTATTGGTATGTTTGTAAAATAAAAAAAGATTGTGATAAGCAAACTACTGAAGTTGTTTCAGATCAAAACAACAAAAATGAAAATTTTAAAATTAAAGATACTGTTTCCGTAATAAATAATCTGTCAGAAAAACTTTCAAACGGTTATACATTAAATAACTTCCCGAAAAATTCATTCGTAAATTCTCATATTGAAAATAATTTTACGGAATTTGCCGAAAATTTAAAAATCTACTTTGAGAAAAATACAAGCGATAAAATTCTTATAACCGGTTATACGGATAACACGGGAACTCCTCAAACAAATATATTTGTCGGAAAAAATCGTGCTGAATTCTTAAAAAAGAAACTTATTGAACAAGGGATTGATAAAACCAGAATACAAACTTCTTCAAGGGGACAAGCAAATCCGATTGCTGACAATAATACGGAAGAAGGACGAAAATTAAACAGACGAGTTGAAATTACAATTATTAATAATTAAACACATAAACCATGGGCGGACATATTTTTGAAATTATTATTATGCTCTTCGGAGCAGCAATTCTCGGATTTTTTATCGGTTGGTTCCTTAAAAATAATAAAATTACGGAACTTCAGGGCTACATTGATGCTTTAGAAGATAAAAATAACAGATTGCAAACTGATTACAATAAAAACGAACGTTTATTAATTGAGTGCCAAACAGAAAAAAGAAAAGCCGAAGCCGAAAAACAACAAATTGAAAAATTATTGATTAACTGTGAAGGGAAGTTAACCCTGTCTGATATTGAACTTGCAAAAAACAAAATTGAAAGTACCTCGCAAACACTTGTTTCCGCACCGAAAACAAAAGCTAAAGCAAAGACAAAAACTAAAACAAAAGTGAAAACAGACAACCTCAAAAGAATTGAAGGTATCGGACCTAAAATTGCATCAATATTGAAAGAGGCAAAAATTGATACTTTTGTTAAATTATCAAAAGCTAAAGCTGAAAAAATTTCAGATCTTTTAGTAAAAGCCGGCGGGAATTCATACAATCGATTTGATCCTTTAACTTGGCCCGAACAAGCAAAACTTGCCGCAGAAGAAAAATGGGAAGAATTAAAGAAACTGCAAGATGAACTTAAAGGCGGAAGGAAAAAATAATTTCACACAAATAAGCGATATCATTTAACCTGCTGTTTCCTGCAGGTTTTTTTAATACAAATCCGAATTGAGCATAACTAAAGTACAATTTTGAACAGTTTCAACACCCTGTTTTTCAGCAATATTGATAAACTCTGCATTTTCCGTTCCGGGATTAAAAATAATCCTTTGAGGTTTTAATCCCAACAAATAGTCATAATATTCCGGTTGTTTTGCCGGTCCGATATATAAAGTAATTGTATGAATATTCGAAAGTTTCGGTTTTCCTTTAATTATTTGTAAACCTTCAATTTCACCATTGCGAATTCCCAAGGGAACAACTTCATGATTGAGTCTTTGTAATAAATGAACGGCTTTATATGAATATCTGACCGAATTCGGGCTGGCTCCGATAACTAATGTTTTCATAATTTAAGATATTTAGCTCTCAATATTAATATTTTTCCCGGTAAAAAACAAGGAATCTTTTGAACTTAAATAAAAAAACTATCTTTGCGACTTAATTTTTAAAACACAATAATGAAAGCAGAAAAAAACAATGTTGTATCATTAACCTATGAATTAAGGATTTCCGGAAAGGACGGTGAAGTAATTGACGCTGCTGTTGAAAATCAACCTCTGGATTTTATATACGGAAGCGGAATGATGCTTCCTAAATTTGAAGAAAATCTTGCTGATCTTTCCGCTGACGATTCTTTTGATTTTATGTTAACAGCCGAAGAAGGATACGGTGTAAGGAATGAAGAAAATATGGCTGACATTCCGATGAATGTTTTTCAACAAGACGGAAAAATTGAAGACGATTTATTAACCGTAGGAAATGTTATTCCCTTACAAGATCAAGAAGGAAATCATTTCAACGGTAAAGTAATTTCATTAACAGATGAAACCGTAAAACTTGATTTTAATCATCCGCTTGCAGGTGAACATTTGTATTTTACCGGAAAAATTCTTTCGATAAGAGAATCCACGAAACAAGAATTGGAACACGGACATGTTCATTCTCATGAACACGATCATTAATTGATAAATTAATTTTATAAAAAACGAGGATTAATTTTAATTTATAATCCTCGTTTTTTATTCAATATTTATACAGATTTCTTACATCATTCCTTCACCTTCATCACCCGGATCTTCATTACGTTCACCTCTTTTCTGTTTATAGTTATTGATTTTATAGCTCAAACTTAACATAAAAACCGGTGCTTCACGCAACATTTCACTATGTGAAGAAAAACCGGTTCCTTCCGTATCCGTTTCATATTTACCTGTTTTAAAAATATCATTAGCACGAAGTACTACGGATAATTTCTTTTTAAAGAATTCTTGTCTGAATGCTGCTGAGAAAACATAAAATGCTTCTCTGTTTCCTTGTGTTGTAACCGTAGGCGCATTATAAAATCCGTTTATTTGCAATCGACTGTTTTTCAGAAACATAAATGTAGAGTTAATTTTTGCATCATAATTAAAACTTTGTTGATTTGTTGTAACACCGGCCGTTTCTCCTTCTAAATTATAATAATAAAGATTAAGATTAGCATATAATGTCCACCATTTAAAAAATTGAAAATTACCCGACAATTCCGAACCGTAGGCATATTCCTTGTCAAGATTTGCAAAAGTGTATAAAATTTTCCCGTCTTCCAGCAATTGTTGAATTCTGTTTATTGAATTATTAGTTTGACGATAATAAGCATCAATATTAAAAAATGATTCCTTAATGCGTTTATTGTATGCCAATTCATAAGAGTCTATAAACTCAGGCAATAATGCCGGGTTTCCTTGTCTTACCGAATAGGAATCCGAGTATCCGGGAAACGGATTTAAATACCAATGCCTCGGTCGATTCACTCTTCTGCTGTAACTCATTTGCATTTGGTCTGTTTTTGAAAGTTGTTTTGATATATGCAAACTCGGAAAAAAATCAAATCGATTCACGGGATATTTTTCTCCGCTTGTTAATTGATCGATTAATCGATCGGTAAACTCTCCTCTTAGGCCTGCCATATATGTAAATCCTGCTAATTCTCCCGAATAACTTGTATATAATGAATGAATATTTCGTGTAAAGATCATATCATTACTGACGGATTCATCTTTCACATAAATGTTATCGATAAAATTCTCATACACATAATCGCCTCCGGCACTTAATAATCTGGCTTGGTATCCGGCTTCAATTTTACTTTTTTCATTTATAGGATATGTATAATCAACTTTTATTCTTAAACGATCTCTGCTTCTGTCTTGAAACGTTCTGTATTTATTTTCAGAAAATACATTTGTATAAGCAGCATCAGTTTCACTTTCAGCTACTGAATTTTCAATACCTCCGGATCTTACCGAATAATCTGCTGAAAAAGTTATTTCATGTCCTTTTTTTGCAAAATTATGCTTGTAGTCAACATTCCCCGAATAAAATCCGCCGCCCATCTCAAAAGTTCCGTCATTAACAGTGTAATAGTCAATAGTAGCAGGCAAATTATATTCATAATTATTTGAATTGTTACTCATTTCGAAACCGAAAAAACCGTATCTTCCCGAAAATGACAATGTATTATTATCGTTAAAATAAAAATCAACCCCGCCTTTAACTGAATAATATTTCCTTTCGTAAGTTCTTTCTGAAATTGTTTCTAAATAATTCACAGTATCATCAAGAAAAGTTGTTCGTAAGGAATTTCCTGTTCCGATACTTGAACGATCACCGTAATTAGCTCCGAGGTAGAAACCGACTTTTTTTGTTCTGTAATTCAGTAAAAAATCTGCCGAATATTTATCACCGGTACCTATTGAGGCATTAACAACTCCGGTCAAACCGCTTTTATGTGTCTTTTTCATTATAATATTAATAATTCCCGTTGT
>JAOZQB010000169.1:0-1778 GCA_029932445.1 Bacteroidales bacterium
ATTGTAAAAGAGGGTGTTAATATTTCACCCGAAAATTGCAAACCGGGTGATAAAATAATAGTAAGCGGAACAGTTGCCGATCACGGTATCAGTATTATGTCTTTAAGAGCCGGTTTAGAATTTGAAACTGAAATTGAAAGCGATACGGCACCTTTAAATCATATGATACAAGAAATTTTGGACGTATCCGATAACATTACTGTTTTACGAGACCCCACAAGAGGCGGATTAGCAAGTACACTCAACGAAATTGCTTCATCATCAAAAAAAGGCATTATGCTTTATGAAGATAAAATTCCTTTACGTGAAGACGTTAAAGGCGTATGCGAAATGCTCGGTTTAGACCCGCTTTATGTTGCCAATGAAGGAAAATTACTTGTTTTTGTTGCAGAAAATGATGCTGAAAAAGTTCTTAAAACAATGCAAAAAAATGAGTTCGGTAAAAATGCCGCAATTATTGGTGAAGTTCAAGAGAGCAATGATAAAATTGTTAAATTAAAAACTTCAATCGGAACAACACGTGTTGTTGATATGATTTCAGGTGAGCAATTACCAAGAATTTGTTAATTTTTTATATTATTTTTCAACCCATTTTTGAGCATCCTCCGGATTTGTAAAAAATTTAATTTCTTGAGGAGAACTTGATAAATTTTTACTTAAGGTAATTCTTTTTAAACGACTTATCTCAGATATAATAACAGCACTTTTTTCTCTGCTTATTTTTCCTTTATTTTCCGTAAAAATATTAATCATTTCCTGTAAATCAGCATCGTCAAAATTATTTTCACAAAGTCGAAAATCGGTAATTAAATTAAATTTTCTGTTAAATTTTGCATGATGAAATTCATCATGTTTCAATTTTATATATTCATCCGTAGTGATATCTGAAGATAAAATTTCAGTAATTAACTTATTAGCTTCAAAAATTTTGAAAGTACTTTTCATATATTAAGTTACCTTTAATTAAGAAACACAATTTACTAATTTTCTTTAATCCATTTATAAGCGGCATTCATTGAAGAAAAAACACTGACTTTTACAGATAAATTTTGTTTTTTTTGACCAAAAAATAAAGAACCTGCAACAAGCTGCGGAGAAAGGGCTATAATTGCACTTTTTCTGTTTTTTATTTTATCCGAATTTAATTTCATAAAACTTACAATTCCCTTTATAAGTTCTTCATCAAATTCCATTTTAACTTTCCTTAAATCAGTTATGACATTATAAGCGGAATTAAAATCAGTATCTGAAAATTCTGATAATTTAACTTTTTCAAAATCTTCAACAATAACTTTTTCAGGCCATGTTTCAATAATCAATTCTCTTTCTTTATCTATTTTATAATTTATTTTCATAAAATTAAGATAATTTTTAATTAAGAAACAAAGTTTACCAATTTTCTTTAATCCATTTATAAGCAGCATTCATTGAAGAAAAAACACTGACTTTTACGGATAAATTGCGATTTTTTTGACCAAAAAATAAAGAACTTGCAACAAGTTGCGGAGAATCTGCAATAACGGCACTTTTTCTGTTTTTCATTTTACCCGAATTTAATTTCATAAAATTTACAATCCCGGCAATAATTTCTTCATCAAATTCCATTTTAACTTTTCTTAAATCAGTAATAACATCATAAGCTAAATTAAAATCAGCATCTGAAAATTCTGATAATTTAACTTTTTCATAATCTTTAACAGTAACTTTTTCAGGCCAAGTTTCTATAATCAATTCTCTTTCTTTATCTATTTTATAATTTATTTTCATAAAATTAAGAT
>JAOZQB010000169.1:1878-6293 GCA_029932445.1 Bacteroidales bacterium
ATAATCAATTCTCTTTCTTTATCTATTTTATAATTTATTTTCATAAAATTAAGATAATTTTTAATTAAGAAACAAAGTTTACCAATTTTCTTTAATCCATTTATAAGCAGCATTCATTGAAGAAAAAACACTGACTTTTACGGATAAATTGCGATTTTTTTGACCAAAAAATAAAGAACTTGCAACAAGTTGCGGAGAATCTGCAATAACGGCACTTTTTCTGTTTTTCATTTTACCCGAATTTAATTTCATAAAATTTACAATTCCGGTAATAATTTCTTCATCAAATTCCATTTTCACTTTCCTTAAATCAGTAATAACATCATAAGCGGAATTAAAATCAGTATCTGAAAATTCTGATAATTTAACTTTTTCATAATCTTCAACAGTAACTTTTTCAGGCCAAGTTTCAATAATCAATTCTTTTTCTTTATCTATTTTATAATTTATTTTCATAAAATTAAGATAAAATATTCGATTAAAAATTAATAAATTAAAAATCAAAGTGAACACCAAATTTAGAACTTTTTTTCCGAATAAAAAAACCCGTAAAAATTATTTACGGGCTTTAAAAAACAGACTAAAAAATAGTTATAAAAATTCAGAAACTTTTTCCAGGGCTCCTGATAAATTTTGTTTGGCCGATTCTGTTAATCCTTCCGATAACTCCCATTCAAATCCTTTTATTTTCAAAACATATGCTTCAGGTTTTTTTCCGTAAACATTTTCGCATAAAGCAAGGATTGCTTCCGGACTGAGTGCATGCGTAGTATAAGAAATTTCACCGTTTGTTTTGCATTCCTCAATTTTATATCCTTCGGATAAATCACTTGCATAAGCATCGGCAAAAATAACTTTCTCTGCATCGGCAACTAATTCTGCATCTTCAATATTCAATTGATAGCAATAATGCAATTCACCTTTAAAAATTCCTTTTCTTTGAATTTCGTCAAGGAAAGCCCATCCCAAACCGTCATCTTGTCGTGCTGAATTTCCGATACCGAAAATGCGAGTCGTTTTATGATTTAAGTTTTTCATCAATTAAATCCCCTTCGTTATTAAAAATTGATAATTGCAAAGGCATTTTTCCCATTGCATGCGTTGCACAACTCAAACACGGATCGTATGCTCTGATGGCAACTTCCACTTGGTTCAGCATACCTTCCGTAATTTCTTCTTTTTTATCAATTACATTTTGAGCAACCCAACCGACCGCTTTATTCATCGGATCATTATTATGAGTAGTAGAAACAATTAAATTACATTTTTCAATTTTCCCGGCATCATCCACTTTATAATGATGAATTAAAGTTCCTCTCGGTGCTTCAATAACACCGATACCTTCATTTCTTCTGACCCCTTCACGAACCAATTCGTTACCTGTAATATCCTCATCATGAAGCAATTCTTTCATAACTTCGGCAGCATGTAAGGTTTCAATTAAACGAGCCATATGTGTATGCATTGTCATGTTATTCGGCTTACCGTTTGTATATGCCATAAATTCTTTGCGTTCTTTTTCGGCAATCGGTGTAGTAATCGATTTACACACATTCATTCTTCCGAGCGGACCTACACGATTCCATCCGTTTTCTCTTCCGAGATGTTTGATATACGGAAATTTAAGATACGACCAACGTTCAACATCTTCATTAAAATATTTATGATATTGAAAATCCGGAATATCATTCAAAGTAATTATTCCCGTACTGTCAACAGCTCTTAATCTGCCGTCGTATAAATCTAATGCTCCGCTTCCGTCTTTAGAAACGAGACCAAGATGGCCGGACGGAAATGCTGCAAAAGTATCTAACCAAGCAGCATGTTCTTTATGATAACCCTTCATAAAATCAATGACTTCGGTACACCATTCAATCATTGTATCAATTGAAGGTATTTCTTTTCCGTCAAGGAAATAATCGATCTCATTTCGATGTAAATTTTTAAGTACACCTCCCGGAACAGCTGCAATGCCGTGTATTTTTTTTCCGGCTGTTGCTTTTATCATTTCTTGTCCGAATTTACGCATCAAAATACCTTTTTTTGCTAATTCGGGATGTTCTTGAGCCACACCCACAACATTTCGGATTGCAGGATCGGCATCAACACCGAAAAGTAAATCGGGAGCTGCCAAATAGAAGAAATGCAAAGCATGCGATTGGAATATTTGTCCGTAATGCAAAAGTTTTCGAATTTTTGTTGCCGTCGGTGATAAATCTTCGGGATCAATTCCTACGATTTGGTCGATGGCTTTTGCAGCTGCCAAATGATGACTGACCGGACAAATACCGCACAAACGCTGAACAACCAAAGGTGCTTGCCAATATGGATTACCTTGAATAAATTTTTCAAATCCTCTGAATTCTACAATATGAAATTTGGAATCTTTTACATTTCCTTTATCGTCTAATTGAATGGTTACTTTTCCGTGTCCTTCGACTCTGGTAACCGGATCTATTACTATTTTTTTGCTCATTTTTCTTTAGTTAAAAGTTTATAAAGTTGAAAGTTTATAAAGTTGAAAGTTCTGATTTCAATAAACTTTTTGAAAACTAATCGTATTTAAATTCTTCATAAGCTACTTTTTCACCTGCACCGAATAAAATATTCTTGACGGCTTTCCAAATATGGTCGGCATTCGGCGGGCAACCCGGAATATAATAATCAATTTTTATAATATCACTTACCGAATATACTTTATCCAATAATTTCGGTATATCTTCATGATACGGAATTACATGTTCATCATTTTCGCTTGAAATGGAATTCAGATACGCTTCTTCCAAACATTCTTTTAAAGGTAAAGTATTCCGCATAGCCGGCATACCGCCCCAAATTGAACATTCACCGAGAGCAACAACGATTTTACATTTTTTGCGGAATTCTTTCAAAACTTCAAAATTTTCTGAATTAGCAACACCGCCTTCAATGATACCGATGTCGCACTCTTTTGTAAATTTTTTAATATCTGTTAAAGGCGATTTATTAAATTCTACAAGCTCTAACACATCAAGAAGTCCTAAATCAATATCCAATAAAGACATGTGACAACCAAAACATCCTGCAAGTGAAGTTGTTGCAACAATTTTCTTTTTCCCGTCTTTCGGGATATCTAATTCTAAATCATCCGATTGTATCCATTTAATATTTTTATCAACATCAAACTTCCTGTCACCGAAAGGTTTAGCCGTGCATTTTCCTTTTGCGATAATGGCTCCTACCGGGCATAATTTTGCAGCTTCCAGAACTTGTTCATCGGTAAGTTCTTTTGATTTTTCGTAATCAATACCAACCAGCATTTGGTGTCCTCTGTTTTGAAAGTAGAATACATTTTCGCCTTTGTTTGTTTTTACTTCATGAACGCAACGTTTGCACAGAATACATCTGTTGTGTTCCATAAAAATTCTGTCATCTTTAAAATCTCTGGGACGTTCTTCGAAAAGATGCGGAAAACGTGAAGATGAAATTCCTAATTCATAACCTTTTCGTTGCAATTCACAATCACCGCTTTTAGCACATGCAGGACAATAATGATTCCCTTCGGCAAAAAGCATTTCAACGATTGCTTTCCGGTTATCCAAAACTTCGGGTGTATTAACTTCAACTTCCATTCCGTCAAACACTTTACGTGTACAAGCCGTATCCGGTTTACCGTTAATATTTACGGTACAAACTCTGCAGGTTCCGAGCGGCGGATATATTTCTTTAAAATGACAAAGTGTAGGGATGTAAAAACCATGCTCTTTGGCTGCTTCTACTAATGACTGCCCTTCAATTGCTTCATATTTCTCACCGTCTATTTTTATTGTTACAAATTTTTGTTCCATTTTAATTATTTTTTACTGTATCATAATAATCATTTAAAGCAGCCGAAAGATTAAATTCTTTATCTTTTAATCCTACTTTTTTAAATATTTCAGGAAATTTATCAATGGCATCAACAATAAAATTGGTGGATGTTTTTCCCAATCCGCAACGGCTGGTATCTCGTAAAACTTTTGCCCAACTTTTAATTTCTTCAATTTCCTCAAAAGTTGCTTCACCATTTTTAATTCGTTCTAAACGTTTGCCTATCAAATAATTTCCGGCTCGACAAGGGGTACAAAGTCCGCAAGATTCTGCTATAAAGAAATTTGAAAAGTTCGTAAGAATATCAAACACATCAACCTTTGAATTAAAAATCATTACGGAACCGCCGCAAATTAAATCTTCGCCGGAAATTGTTCTGTTAAAATCTTTTTTTGTCAGAACCGTTCCCGAAGGTCCGCTGAATTGAATATAATTCGCATCTTTTGCTTCGCAAAGATTCAACATTTCCTTAATAGTCATTCCCCATTCAATTTCATAAATACCGGGTTTATTACAATTTCCTGAAATTGAAAGTAATTTTGTTCCTTTTGAATCTTCAGTTCCTT
>JAOZQB010000170.1 GCA_029932445.1 Bacteroidales bacterium
TCTGGTTTTTCCTTTTCTTTTTGTAATCGTTTTTCTTTGTCTTCTTCCAATTTTTTTAATCGTTGTTCTTCTTTTTTTGCAAGCTTTTGTTTTCTTTTCAAATTTTGCTCTGCTGTTCGCACTTTGTCTTTGGCTACAACTTTTTTCTTGTGTTCATACGCTTTTGTCTCTGTTTCATATTTTTTTACCCAATTAATTTTCACAAGCTCTCTTTGAATTTCAATGCGCTCTCCTGATTTGTCCTTTTCCGTATAAATAAAAACCAAATATAAATCTTTTTCAAATTCGGGCGGGTAAATATTTACGGAATCAGGAACGGAATATAAATTTCGTATTTTCTTAATATTAATTGTACGTCCTTTCTTAGACTTTAAATTTGAAATTGAATCCGATTGGTTCTTTTTCCATATAAAACACATTTCGGGGTTTAAAAAAAGCGTTGCGTCAAAATCAAAAATTGTCGGGCGTTCCGCATTTGTTTCTTTAAATACCGGCAGATTATACAATAATTTCCCTTTTTTCGCAGCAAGCCAGGTTTTGTGATCAAGACTTGCGTTTACAAGAAGATCCGTCGGTGCCGTGTATTCAACATAAATATCAAATGCTTGCTTTTTTAATTCTATTTTTGAATCTTTAACATTTGCCCTTTTCCCGTTTTGCATAAAATAAACATAAAACGATTCTTGAGCATCCGCTTTCCCGAAAAAGCCTGTCAGAAACAGGATTAAACTCAGTTTTACAATTTGTTTTTGTATTTGCATTTTATTATTTTTTTTTAGAAATTTAACGTTTTCAGTATAATTTATCGGCATTGATTATAAATATCTTCAATTATTTTATTGAAATTTATCAATAACTGCTCTGAAATTGTTTCAAGCTTAGTAATTTTTGAATGATCATGCAAAAGTTTTTTTAATAAGTCCGAATCCGTTCCGATTTTTAATGCAGTTTTTTCTATATTAACACCCTCTTTATCAGATAAGTTAACATTGTATTTGTTTTGCAGAAAATTATTTAAATAACGAAAGCGTTTCAAAGCAATATCTTTATGATTTTTTGATTTATAATAAAGTCCGCTGATTGTATGAACAAATTCCGATGTTTTGTTTTTGTAGGGTTTTATTATCGGGATAATACGTTGTTTCCGCTTCGCCGAAAAAACAACAAAAAGTAAAATTGTAAATAACAGAGTGTAATAGGCTGTTTTTAAACTTCTTTCTCCGAGCAAAAAACTTAAAGAAGTTTTCTTTTCTTTCCGAAACGGTTTGTAATATGCATCCCAAATTGTGTTTCTGACCGGCAAATAGGATAACATCTTATTAGCAAAATCATAGTTCTTTTCGGTTATCATTGCATAATTCGTAAAAACTTCCGGAACGGAACTGATATAAAAAACCCCTTTCCCGTATGTTTGTCGGAAAAAAATGACATTCTTTTTTTTATCATAAGCCAAAACTTCACAATTTATTGTATCTAAACTGTTAAAAAAATTAAATGATGCAGATTTTTTATAGACATAAGGGATGTTTCTTTTTAATCTTTTGTTGTAAAAATTAAGCTTAGAGATACTGTCATTAAAGAAAATATGCGAAACTGCAAACTTAAGCGTATCCTCAAATAATCCGGTAAATCGGCGAGAAGAAATAAAGATATTGTTTCCTTTTTCTGCTAAGTCTAACAAAGTCTGCGTTTCTAATTTGTCTATATTAAAGGTTTCTGCGATGTAAATATAGTTTTTCAATCCCTCGTCTTGTTCTTTGGTAAACTCCCAAGTTGTTTTATTGTTGCTAATAATTTGTTTTTCGGGGAAAAGATCATTTATCGTATTGAATAACACATAAGTTCCGTATGGTATCTTATCTTTTTGTTCAAGTGTAAAACGCCAATCAATCGGTTTTGGTTTATAAACTTCAACAATAATAATTGAGATTAAAATCAAAGCAATAAAAACATAATATTTTCGATCTTTTTTGTTCATTTAAAATCATTAAAAATACGATTAAAGTCGTCAAAAACAGTGTGAAAAAAGGCCTGTTTTATCTTAAATTCACCATACCAAACATATTCGTAAACGTTTGTCAGTTTTGAAAATTCGAAGAAAAATTTACTGCTTTTCATTTCTTGTTTATAATCTTTATTCGTTTTTTCTTTTTTCCATTCAATTTGTTCCGTATCTGATAAAATTTTCAAAAACTTGATATATAAAAATCTTACGGCTTTTCGATAATTCTCATTTTCAACGGCTTCCGAAATAATTTTTTCAAAATCAATGCCATTAATATCTTCTTCAAAAATAGGCATATTCTCCGATTTAATTTTCTTGGACCTCAAAAACAGACTGTGCGGACTTACACCGAGAAGTTTTAAAATAATATAAACCAAAGCGGACAAAACAACGGCATAAAAAATATAAGAAACAAGGTTTCCGCCTTTTCCGAGTAAATCAATAAGTTTAGCAATTAATTGTAGAATCCAAAAAAGAATTCGCTGCCACAAACTCTCCGGGGTTTGCGCCGGTTCCGTATTATAAAGATAATCTTTATCATTAAGAAAATCTTGAACCTTATCGGATGTCCGAACCGAAATAATTCCGTCGGTTTCTTTTTTCAAGCGATCCGATTTTTGCCCTGCGGCATAAAAAGAAAAAACCGAAATAAAACTAAGCAATAAAAAAATTTGTATTTGAAAACCTTTCTTCAACATTAAAATTTCGGTTTAAAACGATCTGTGTCACTATCATTTATTAATCGGTCACGTCCGGAATCTTCATTTTGAGTTTCACCTTTTTCGGAATCTGTTATATCTTCAGCATCCGAAATTTCAGAAATTCGATTTACCAATTCAGGTTGTTCATTTAATGCAATTAAATGCCCGTATAAAAATATCGGAGTTGAAATGAAAAATACGGAACTTAATACATCCAATAGTGAATTTGTGACACTATTCAAAACGAATAAACTTGTTCCGGTTGCAATAATAGCGTATAAATTTTGAAAGAATAAGGTTAATACGGCAACAAGCGAAATTAAAATAATACCCATAATTATTAACAAGCCGAAAGCAAGCCACCAGTTGCCCTTAATTAATTCAAGCGAACGAGAAATTGATTGAACGGCACCTTTATTCTCAAAAATAATAATTGCAAACAAGGGATATAAAACTACCGCCAGATAAATTCCGGGGAGAAGAATTAAAAATAATCCAATAACGATAATGATGCTGCCCAAAAACAAGCCGCCGGTATTCGGCCAATAAACCCGCTTCATTTCTGACCATACCTGCTGTATTTCTACATTCCCGAATCCTTCTTGTGAAAGAGTTTTTATATAAGCACTGATATAAGTATAAAGCATTACATTTTGGAAAAAACTAATTAATAACATGATAAATAATGTGCCTGTAAAATTACCGTTCCCCAAATTTTGTAATTGTGCTGAAATTGATTCTGCCGATTGAAAATGAAACAGGTTTGTTAATACATATTCTGTCAAAATAAACGGACCGATAAAAACCAGCAACCCGGTAATTAAGGGCTTAAATTCTTTTCCGAAAAATATAAAAGGGGCACTTATCAGTTGCCCGAAATCTTTTTGTTTGTAAAAATCCATTTTTTATTGTTTTGGTTTAAAGCGATTTATATCGTCGTCATTCTCTGAAAATCTGTTTCTGTTCGGTTCTTCCGATTCTTTTATTTCACCTGTTTCATCTTTTTCCGTTACGGTATTTTCCGAGTTTTCTTCAAAATCATCCTCATTTATTGCGGCAATCCGGTCTTTTAACCTGACACCGTTTTTCCCCGCAGAAATACTGAAATACTGAAAAGCTATCATTATTTGCTGCATCGACATAAAAAAGAGATAAGCCGTAAAATATAAAAAAACAAATAAGGTCAATAAAATAACCGAACCCGTTCCGATTTGAGTTCCGCTGATTGCTGCCGCAATAATTACCGCATAAATCGGAATTATAAAAACATAGGAAGTTGCACCTATAATCATTCCGAAAACTAAAATAAGCCCGAAAGTTTGCCACCATCTCCCTTTTATGACTTCAAACGAACGAGAAATTGATTTTCCCGCATCCGCATTTTCATAAATGATTATTAAAAAAACAAAAGAAAGTGCAATTACTAAATATATTCCCGGAATGTATATCAGTAACATGCCTATAAATACCATAATATAAACCAATATTCCGGCACCGAAAACTTTCCAGACATTCTTTTTTAATAAATCACCAACATCATCTTTTGTAAAATTTCCTTTTCCTTTATCAACATAAAGAGTTATGTAACTGTGTGTTGTAACTGTAACGGCAAGCATTCCCAATATTAATGCTATAGCTAAAATCACTCCGTAAACAGCTGTTGAGTCGGAGACACTTCCATTCATAACAACAGAAGAATAAATATCATTTGCCAATAATGAAACAGCCAAAAAAGCAAGGGCAACAAACGGTCCCGCAAATTTTAATAAGCTGCCCGCAAAGGGTTTGAACTCTTGAATAATAAATTGAAAAGGGGCACCGATAATATCCCCGAATGTGCGCTCTTCAAGAAATTGTACGATTTCTTTTTTTTGTTTTGTTTTATTCATGACTTTAAGCTTTCGAATTATTTTCAGAATATAATTTGTTCGGATATATAAAAAAATACCATGCAATAAAAAGTGCAGATACTACGATTATACCGATTCGTATAAGATTGCTCCATTCGGTGTGTCGGGTTACAAAACTTTCCAAAAATGCAGCGACAATAATAAAAGGAATCAGTCCCATAACAACTTTCACACCGCGCCTTGCAGCCATCCCGAAGGATTTTCTGCGTGCATAGGTTCCCGGAAACAACAGGCTGTTTCCCAGCATAATCCCGATGCCGCCCGAAACAACAAGCGTGAAAATTTCAATTGTTCCGTGAATCCATACCGTAATAATTGATTCGCCCAAAACATTATGCTCATAAAACATGTGATGAAAGCCGGCAAGCATCACTCCGTGTTGAAAAATATAGATGACGGAACCTAAAGACACAAGAATGCCGAGTAAAAACACCGAAAACATCACTTTAATATTATTGTAAGCAATTAAAAAGAACATCGACAAACTGTCTTGGTCTTTATAAATACCCATCGGATCCCCTTTTTGAATATTGTCCAATGTTTGATTAACATAAGCATCGCCCATTATTATTCGACTGTATTCGTTATCGTTTTCTGCTGAAATCCATCCGATTAAAAAACTGAGAAGCAAAATAATAAAGGAATATAAAATATATTTTCTTATACGAAATAATTCACGCGGTAATTCAAGCTTCCAAAATGTTGAAAATCGATTTGAGGATTCTTTTTTTGTTCTGTATATTGCATGATGAATTTTTGATGCCAAAGAGTTTAAATACCGTTCTGTCGGGGTATCCGGGAAATAGCTTTTCGCATAAGCCAAATCATCCGTAATTTGAATAAATAATTCGGCAACATAATCCGGATTATTCTTTTTCTTCAGTGAAATAATCTTTTCGGTTTGCTTCCAACGTTCAGCATTTCTATTTAAAAACGTTACTTCCTTCACGGATAATTTTTTTATCGGATACAAATCTATAAAAATCAAGCAAAATTTTATTAGTTTTGGCAATTATATTTTCAGAATCAAATTTTTATGCAAAAATTACAAGTTGAAACAGCTCAAAACGTTGTTATAGAACAAGAAGTTGCTAATGTCGGAGAACGCATTGCCGCATTTTTATTAGACGGTATTATACTGGCAAGTTATTTTTTTTTTATTTTTCTGATTATAGGCGCATTTTCAAATAACGGAAATAATGGCGGTTCCCTTGTTGTTTTTTTCTTTTTGATTCCGGTCTTTTTTTATGCATTACTCTGCGAAACCTTTATGAACGGACAAAGTTTCGGAAAAATGGCCTTAAAAATTAAAGTTGCCAAATTGGACGGTTCACAACCGACATTCGGGAACTATTTGGTTCGCTGGCTTTTCAGAATAATTGATAACAGTTTTTACGGTATTCCTGCAATTATCACGATTGTCGTTAACGGAAAAGGACAACGTATCGGTGATATTGTTGCAAAAACTTCGGTTATCAGTTTAAAAAGAAGCAAATCAATTAACGAAACAATGTTTGAAGAAACCACAGACGATTATTCCGTTGTTTATCCGGAATCCGAATTTCTTCAAGATTCTGATATTAATACGGTTAAAGACGTTTTAGGCCATTATAAAAAAGACCCGACAAATGCCATCAGTGTATCAATGCTTAGACAC
>JAOZQB010000022.1 GCA_029932445.1 Bacteroidales bacterium
CTACATTTGCCGAATTTATAACTTATCCGTAATTTGAACAAAGAAATAAAAATAATCGGTGCATCCGAACACAATTTAAAAAATATTGATGTTTCTGTCGAACACAATACAATAACGGTTGTTACAGGCGTATCCGGTTCCGGAAAATCATCTTTAGTTTATGATATTATTTGCAACGAAGGACAAAGACGCTATCTCGAATCTTTTTCAACGCATGCCCGACAATATTTAAAACGCCTTAAACGTCCGGAAGTTACGAAAATTACCGGATTACCGCCCGCGATTTCGGTTAACCAAAAAACCGTTACACGAAATCCGCGTTCAACGGTCGGAACCATGTCCGAACTGTATGATTATCTGCGTTTGCTTTTTGCCCGATCGGGAAAACCGGAACAACCGATTGACAAGAAAATTGAACGCCGTTTATTTTCCTTTAATTCGCCTTACGGTGCTTGTCCCGTATGTAAGGGATTGGGTATTGAAGATAAAATTGATGTCAATAAAATTGTAGAAGATGATACAAAAACATTAAGAGAAGGCGCATTAGTCATCACAACTTCGAGCGGTTATACAATTTACTCGCAAGTAACAATTGATGTGATGAATCAATTATGTAATGCACATGGTTTTAATGTTGATATTCCTTGGAAAAAGCTTAATGAAGAACAAAAAAAAATAATTTTATACGGTTCGGATATTATAAAAATTCCTTTCGGGAAACATACTTTGGAATCGCGCATGAAATGGAGCGGAATAACGGCTAAACCACGTGAAGAAGGTTATTATAAAGGGATAATTCCCGTAATGGAAGATATTCTGAAAAGAGACAGGAACAAAAATATTCTTCGTTTTGTGACAACTCAAAAATGTTCTTCATGCAACGGAAAAAGATTAAACAAAGTAGCATTAAATGTAAAATACAAAGGACGAAATATTGCAGACTTCACAGAAATGACAATTGAAGAATTGCATCACTATTTCAATTTAATTAAGTTTAATCCGAATGAAGAAAAAGTAGCATCTCCTATTCGCAATGAAATTGTAAAACGAACAAATTTACTGATAAAACTCGGCTTAGCTTATTTAAGTTTAAACAGAGAATCAACCACACTTTCAGGCGGTGAAGCCCAACGTATCCGACTGGTAAATCAAGTAGTTGTACAGCTTCGAGGAGTATTATTTGTTTTGGATGAACCCTCAATCGGTTTACATCCGAGGGATAATAAAAAATTATTATCTGTTTTGCAAGAGCTTGTCAGCAACGGGAATACGGTGCTTATAGTGGAACACGATGAAGAAACCATCCGAAATGCCGACCGAATTATTGATATCGGTCCGTATGCAGGTGTAAACGGCGGTGAATTATTATTTTCCGGTAAAACCGAAGATTTTTTTAATAAAAAAAATATTAAAAGTATTACACATGAGTTCCTTACACGAAAACAAGAAATTAAAATTCCTGAGACAAGAAGAAAAGCAAACGGAAAATTTATCAAAATTTCGGGAGCAAATCATCACAACTTAAAAAATATTAATGTTGAATTTCCGCTTGGAGTTTTAACCGTTGTTACAGGTGTATCAGGAGCAGGAAAATCAAGTTTGGTGCATGGCATTTTAGCAAATAAAATTAAGAAGGAATTACATAATACGTTAAATCTTTCCGTAGGAAAATATACGGAAATTCAAGGCATCGAACATATTTCGAAACTGATTGAAATTGACCAATCACCCATCGGCAGAACACCGAGAAGCAATCCGGCTACCTACACCAAACTTTTTGATTACATACGAGAGTTATTTGCCGAATTACCTGAAGCGAAAGAAAAAAAATGGAAAAAAGGTCGATTTTCTTTCAATAATAAAGGGGGCAGATGTGAAACTTGCCAAGGTGCCGGAGTCATTCAAATCGGCATGCATTTTATGGGAAATGTTGATGTTATTTGTAACAAATGCAAAGGCAAACGATTTAATCCGGAGACACTTTCCGTAAAGTATACAGGCAAAAAAATTACACAGAAAAATTATATAAAGGAAGAGCTAAAAGATTCTTTTTTTCAAAAAACAGCAGGCAGTAGGCAGTCCACAATCAGCAAACTGCAAACTGCCGAAAATATTCTGCCGACTGAAAATATAAACTCCGACAAATTATCAGTATCTAAAAATATCTATGAAATACTGGAAATGACCGTCGATAACGCCTGCGAATTTTTCAAAGACCAAACAAAATTAATGCAATATCTATCCACATTGCAAGCACTCGGTTTAGGATACATTACTTTAGGGCAACCGGCAACAACTCTTTCAGGCGGAGAAGCACAACGTGTGAAATTGGCTTCGGAATTAAGCAAAAACACAAAAGGTCATACACTTTATATTCTTGATGAACCGACAACCGGACTGCATTTTTATGACATAAATATTCTGTTGAAATCTCTGCAAAAATTAGTTGATGCAGGAAATTCCGTCATAATTATTGAGCATCATATCGATATTATTAAATCGGCTGATTATATTATTGATTTAGGTCCCGAAAGCGGTGCCAAAGGTGGTGAACTCGTTGCTTACGGAACACCTGAAGAGGTAATAAAAAACGAAAAATCACTTATCGGAAAAGAACTTAAACTTATTTTTGATAAAACTCTTCATCCGCAAAAGTCTAAAAAACAATACAATACTCTATCACCCATTGAATTTAAAAGCATTTCAACTCATAATCTGAAAAATATTAATGTTTCAATTCCGGTTAATCAATTAACTGTGGTTACGGGAGTTTCCGGAAGCGGAAAATCTTCCTTGGTTTTCGATACCATCTTTGCGGAAGGTCAGAAATTATATTCCGAAAGTCTTTCAAGTTATTTGCGAACTTTTGTAAAACAAAAAGGAGATGCTCGTTTTGAAGGAGTTAAAGGAATGACACCTGCCGTTGCAATTAATCAAAATTCAATAACTCAAAATCCGCGTTCCACACTGGGTACCGTAACAGAAATATACGATTATTACAGATTGCTGTATTCAAGAGCAGGGACGGCATATTGTCCCGAATGCGGAAACAAACTCATTAACGGAAAATGTGAAATATGCAAATTTACAGGCTTTGAAACATTAACGACTTCCTTATTCTCTTTCAATCACGAACACGGTGCTTGCCCGGTTTGTAAAGGTTTGGGTTATAAAATTGTATGCGACCCTGACAAATTAGTTTCAGACCCAAAACTTGCCCTCGAAAACGGTGCAATGAATGCACATAAAACCGGCAAATTTTACGGTGATCCTTTCGGACAATATATTGCAACTCTGAATGAAGTCGGCAAACAACATTCTGTTGATTTTTCACTTCCGTGGAATAAATTAAGTCCCAAAGCACAACAAATAGCAATGAACGGAACAAAATCACAAATTTATGAAGTCCTGTGGCATCATAAAAGAAAAAATAAGGAAGGTACACATAAATTTAAAACCGAATGGAAAGGATTTATTTCACTCGTAAATGAGGAATTCGAAAGAAAACATGCCGATAAACGAGGTGATGATATGTTGCCGATTATGAAGCATGAAGAATGTGAAACTTGCAAGGGAACACGATTGAACAAAGAGGCAATTTCCGTAAAGTTTGCCGAAAAAAACATTGCTCAACTATCTGCATTATCAGTTAAAAACAGTATATCTTTTTTTAATTCGCTTGAAGAAAAAATCAGTAATTCAAATTTATTTCAAATCATTGAAGACATCCGTAAGGAACTTTTAAATCGCCTTAATGTATTAAATAATATCGGACTTTCCTATCTCACAATTGACCGAAGAAGCAATACGCTTTCAGGCGGTGAAGCACGGCGAATGCGATTGGCGGGACAAATTGTTTCCGGCTTAACGGGAATAAGCTATGTGCTGGATGAACCGAGTATAGGACTTCACCGGAAAGATACCAAAAAACTGATTCAACTTTTGTACAAACTTCGCGATGAAGGGAACACGGTAATTGTTACCGAACACGATGCCGAAATTATTAATTCTGCCGATTATATTATTGACCTCGGTCCGGGAGCCGGGAAAAACGGAGGTAAAATTATTGCCGAAGGAAACCTTCAAAGCATTATTTCAAATAAAAATTCCCTTACCGGAAAGTTTTTGAAAAAACCGTTGAATGTAATCCGAAAAAAAAGGACATTGCAAAAAGGCATTTCAATTAAACAGGCATATGCCAATAATTTGAAAAATATTGATGTTAATTTCCCTTCCGAAGGAATTATTGCTCTCACAGGTGTATCGGGAAGCGGAAAATCCAGTCTTTTGTTTGATGTTTTATACAAATCAGCACAAACAAAACGACCGATTAATTGCAAAAATATTACGGGTTTTGAACTATTCGATAAAATTATTCATGTAAATCAAAGCCTTCCCGGAAAAAGCACTACAAGTAATTTGGCAACTTACCTCGGCTTTTTTGATACTGTCAGGGATTTGTTTGCAAATTTGCCGCAAACTAAAGAACAGGGTATAAAAAAGTCCTATTTTTCATTCAATACAAAAGGAGGCAGGTGCGAAACATGCAAAGGAACAGGTAAAATTAAAATTTCTATGGATTTTTTAGCTGATGTTTACACCCTTTGTGAAGACTGCAAAGGAAAAAGATTTCAAGATAATATACTGAATATCAAATATAAAGAGAAGTCAATATATGATATTCTGCAATTTACGGTTACCGAAGCCACACATTTTTTTTCAGATAACAAAAAGCTCCTTCCTTATTTCAAAATACTGTCTGAAATCGGTTTGGATTATCTTACATTAGGGCAATCTTTAAACACATTTTCCGGAGGTGAATTACAACGCCTGAAATTAGCTTCCTCATTAATTGAAAAGAAAAAAGGCAATAATTTATACCTTCTCGACGAACCTTCAACCGGCTTACATTTTAAAGATATCGAAACCCTCCTGAAACTGATGAACAACATGACGGAAACCGGTCACACAATCATTATTATTGAACACAATCAAGACATCATTCGCCACGCCGATTATGTTATTGAATTGGGACCGGAAGGAGGTGATTTAGGAGGAAATATTGTAAAAACTTTTATAAATAACTGAATTCAATTATTTTAATATTTCAATCCGTAACAAGTAATATTCAGTAGATTTCCGAGCAGAATTTTATTACTCCGGTCAGAATATGAACAACTGATTGTCGGATGAAAAATTCTTTAATAAATTAAATTGTCTGTTTTATTTTAATTTCTGATTCGCTGATTAAATGTCTTTTTCTGACTAATGAACTTAAAAACCGAAAAATCACTTTTGAAGAATTTAACCAATTAAATGATTTTCCGTGAACCGTATTAGATATCATTTTTGAAACGAGCCAAGGTGTAACCGTTTCAACTTTATCAGCTAATATATTCGTAATATTTAAGAATCGTTTTGCTTCTGCCTCATTTTCGTATGAAGGTTTCAAATACAAATCCGTCAGGACCATACCCGGACTGACAGTTCCGATAATTACCGATGAATTTTTCGTTTCTTTAATAAAACTTTGTGTAAAATACCTTACAGCCGATTTTGTTGTTCCGTATATACTGAGTTTTTGCATCTTCCTGCCGTCACTCCCGAATCCTTCCATATTGTAAATCGCTCCGAAACCTTGTTCTTTCATCTCATTAAATACAATTCGACTTGCATTTATCACGCCTTTAATATTTATGTCAATTAACTGATTGACAGATTCTTCATTGAAATCTTTTATATAAATAAAATCTTGACCGACTCCCGCATTATTTATCCAAATATCTACTTTTCCGAATCGTTCAAATGCAAAATTCCACAAATTTTCAATATCTGAAGAACTACGAACATCACAATTTTCCTTACTTACTTTCTCAGCAGAAAATTCTTTCAACAATTTATCGGCTGCATGATTTAATTTCTCGGTATTTCGTCCGGAAATTGTAACAGAGAATCCTTTCTTCAAAAATTCTTTAGCAAGCCCCAAACCAATACCCGAAGAACTTCCCGTAATAACTGCATGTTTCATATTATATTTTTTTTAAATTATAAATAAGTTTAGTATAAAAACCGGTCAGACGGATAATTCTATTAAAATCACAAAAATTAACCAACTTATATTCATTTCATTAAAAAATCCGTCAGACCGATTTTAACCCATATTTACTTTTTAGATCGAACTCATTAATCATTTAAATCAATTTGCATAAATTTCGGAAATGATTTAGCTTTCGGTTTTTTTCCGTATAAAAAATCATCCCCTGCCAAAGCAAATTTTCGAAATATAAAAGAGTTTTTAATTCCTTGGCGAACCAAATTATGCATCAGATTATCCGGATGCGAATACGGGCAAACTTGCAGACATTTACTGCAATCCGTGCCTGATTTTGTCCAATACGTAAAACATGCTTCCTGATTAATTTGCCAACGCATAACACCGCCGATTTCTTCTCTGTCGGAAAAAGATATGCCTTGCGAAGGGCAAGTAAAAGCACATTTCTTACATTGAATACAAAAATCAATCACGGAACTTTCATCAAACGGTTCATCGGGAATTAATTCTAAATCAGTTGTTACAACGGCAATTCGAACACGCGGGCCCAAATTCGGTGTCATCAGCAAACCCATACGTCCGAGTTCTCCCAATCCGGCATCTTTCGCCACAAGCGGACAAACAACTTCGTAATTTCCGTCAACATGTGCCCGTGCAGAATAGCCTAAATTTCGAATAAATGCAGCTAATTGAACAGCTGTTTTTCCGGCTTCCAGATATTGACGAGATGATTCGGTAACGGTAGGTGCAGCAGGTGCAGTATCAGTCATTTTTTTATTCATTTCTACAACGATTGCAACAGCAAATTTATGCTCATTTGTTACCGGTTTTCCGTAAGCGTCCCCTCTTCCGCGAACACTGTATAAATGATGCTTTTTCAATTCGGTAACACCGCATGCTTCGGCACCTGAAAAAATCATGTATTTTTTTATAAATTTAGTAATTTCTTCGGCAGAAATCAATATTTTTTCTTTTGCAACTCCACCGTCAACCGAACTTCTGAGATTTTCAATCGTATAAAAAGACGCATCAGCAAGCGCAAACAAAATCGGATTATATTGAGAACTTCCTTTTTGAAGCAAACCGGGATTTTTTCTGAATTTATTGTCTTTTTCAAGATTTCCGGGATGTTCATTATAGTATTCCTCAAATCGTTCAGTTCCCATAATTAATTCTGCACGTGAGAACATAATGTTTCTTTCGTCGATTTGATTATCGGAAATTTCAATTTGATGTTGTTTCCCGTTTAAGGGAATTATCAAAATTAAAAAAGTTAGTAAGCTTATACCGCTTACTGATTGAAAATACAATTCAGGTAAATCCGAAAAATAAGGAAAAATATAAAGAGATGAAGTCAGAAAAGATAAAAGGAATAAACGAAAAGCAGCTCTTTTTTCATTTTCATACAATGAAATAATAACGGAATACATCAAAAATAAAAATAAAATACTGCCTGTTATTAAACTTATAGTTTCAAACATAATACTTAATACCAATGATAAATTTTCTAAAAATAACAAATCCTTTTCTTTAAAAAAATTTTACAATTGTATAAAACAATAAAAAACATTTTACAACTGACATTCTGCATGAGTATAGTTTCTTTAAATAAACTTTTTGTAATTTTGGAGCCGTAAAAAACAGGCATAAATTAATGAGCAAGATATATCCGAAAGATTTTGAACAGAAAACAGAGTTTGTAAAAATTCGAGAACTGATAAAAGGACATTGTTTAAGCAACTCCGGTAAGGCAAAAGTTGATGAAATGACATTTTTAACAGATTACGATCTGATTAAAAATTTGTTGACTTTAACATCAGAATTTAAACATCTTGTTATTTTTAAAGATAATTTTCCGACAGGACATTTTATTGATACACAATCCTATTTCGAACGCACAAAAAATATCGGAACATTCTTTACGGAAAAGGAACTATTCGATATTGTTCGCTCCTTAAATACGGTTAAAGCTATTATTAATTTCTTTAAAAATGATGAAGAAAATAATTATCCGACATTAAAACTTCTGACGAAAGACATTCAAATATTTCCTTTTGTAATTCAGAGAATTAATTCTGTGATAGACAAATACGGAGAAATAAAAAATAATGCTTCTTCGGAATTGTCAAAAATAAAAAATGATTTATCCAAAAAGCAATCAAGTGTTTCACAAACCATTCACAGAATAATAAAATCACAAATTTCCGCCGGGATTGTTGAGAATGACACCGAAATTACCGTCAGAGATAACAAATTACTCATACCTGTTGAATCCAAAAACAAACGAAAAATAAAAGGAATTATTTACGGCGAATCGGCAACCGGAAAAACATCATACATTGAACCCATCGAAGTTGTTACATTGAACAATGAAATTAAAGAATTAGAATTTGCCGAACTTCGTGAAATAAGGCGTATCCTAAGCGAAATAACAGATGAGTTAAGACCGTATTTTGACGATTTGCTTTTATCATACGATTTTATGGCAACCATTGACTTCATAAGGGCAAAAGCCCTGTTGGCAAGAGATACAGAAGCCGTAAAGCCGAAGTTAACCGATAAAAATGAGCTTGAATTTTTGCACGCCAAACATCCTCTGTTATTTCTGGCATATAAAAATACAGGGAAAGAAGTGATACCTTCCGATATTAAATTAAATGCCGAACAACGCATTTTAATCATTTCCGGACCAAATGCGGGCGGAAAATCCGTCAGTTTGAAAACATCTGCCGTTTTGCAATATATGTTGCAATGCGGATTATTAATTCCCGTTAAGGACATCTCCGTCAGCGGGATTTTCAAAAATATTTTTATTGACATCGGTGATGAACAATCGATTGAAAATGATTTAAGTACTTACAGTTCGCATCTTCAAAACATGAAATTCTTTACGGAAAATTCTGATGAAGAAACGCTGTTTTTAATTGACGAATTCGGAACGGGAACAGAACCCATGCTTGGCGGTGCCATTGCCGAAGCCGTTTTGGAACATTTGTATAATTCAAATGCAAGAGGCATTATTACAACACATTATACGAATTTAAAGCATTTTGCCGATAATAAAGAAGGCATCATTAATGCAGCAATGTTGTATGATAACGAACACATGCAACCGCTTTACCAAATGGAAATCGGTAAACCCGGAAGTTCTTTTGCTTTTGAAATTGCCGAAAAAACGGGATTAAAAAAAGACGTTCTGGAAAATGCAAAATCGAAAATTGATAAAAACCAAATCGATTTTGAAAAAGCACTCAAACAAGCACAGCACGAAAAACGAAAACTGAAACAAAGCAAACGTAACATTCGCACAAATGAAAAAAAATTGCAGGAAACACTTGAACATTATGAGCAAGAACTCGAAAACGTCTTACTGCGAAAAAAAGACATTCTGAAAACCGCAAAACAAGAAGCTGAAGAAATTGTGAATTCGGCAAATAAAAAAATTGAACAAACCATATTAGGAATTAAACGCAAAAATGCCGAAAAAGAAGAAACAAAAAAACTTCGTAAAGAGTTGAACGAATACATTTTTAAAGAAAAAGAAAAGCAAGCGGAAAATGACGAAAAAATCAATCGTAAAATTGAGAAACTAAATCAAACAAAACAGAAACGTAAAAGAGGCAAACCACAAAATAAAAACGAAGTAAAAAAAATCAAACCCTTACAAATCGGTGATTATGTGAAAATTAAAGGTACAAATACGAGAGCAGAAATTCTTTCTGTCATTAAAAACAAAGCTGTTGTAAGCGGTAATAATGTTCAACTGACCGTTGATTTAAACAAACTTGAGATTTCAGAACAAAAGCAAAAAAAAGAAAACAAGACACATATTAATATTATCCGAACAAACGAAACCGATACCTCCGATTTTCTCGGGCAATTAGACGTAAGAGGCAAACGTGCCGAAGATGCTCTTTACGAGGTTACTCGCTATATTGATAATGCAATTGTAAAGCAAACACGACATTTAAGAATTCTTCACGGAACCGGTAACGGCATATTACGGGAAGTGATACGTGATTATCTGCGAACGCATCAATTAGTTAAAACATATAAAGATGAACGCATTGAAGCCGGCGGTACGGGTATAACTTTATTGGAATTGGATATATAAAATACAATAATGAACAAAAAAGCAGCATTAGTTTTATCGGGAGGTGCAGCAAGAGGCATTGCCCATATCGGTGTGATTGAGGAGCTTACAAAACATGGCTTTAAAATTACGTCAATTGCAGGAAATTCGATGGGTGCTTTTATCGGAGCCGTATTCGTAATGAACAAAATAGAGGAATTTAAAGAACGTATTTTAGCACTTGACAAAAAAGACGTTTTAAAATTTATTGATTTTTCATTTGGTAAACAAGGGTTTATTAAAGGTGAAAAGATATTTAAAGAACTGCAAAATTTTTTTCCCGATACCGATATTGAAAATTTAAAAATTCCGTATGCTGCCGTAGCCGCTGATATTAAAAACATGAAAGAAGTTGTTTTTACGGAAGGCAGTTTATATAAAGCCGTCAGAGCATCAATTTCAATTCCGTCAATTTTCAAACCGGTAAAAACAGATAATGCCGTTTTAGTTGACGGAGGTGTTGTAAATCCTATTCCCGTAAACAGAATAACAAGAACAAAAAACGATATTTTAATTGCTTCATATGTTAATGCGAATATACCTTATTCGAAACCTTCAATACCTGACCAACACTATAAACAAAAGTCTGTGGATTTTAATAAAAAGTTTAAAGAACTTTTATCAAAAAGAGAGAACAAAGATAAACTCAATTATTTTTCACTTTTAAGTAAATCTACTAATTTATTGACACACAGACTGTCAATTATGAATATCGAGAAATACAAACCCGATTTATTAATTGAAACATCACGTGAAACAGCCGGACTTTTTGATTTTTTTAAAGCAAAAGAGTTAATTGAAGCCGGAAAAAAAGCAACAATCAAAGCCTTATCGGATAATAATACATTATCATAAACTATATTCAATAACGTTTTTAAACATGCATAAGGAAAAAATATTTTCACGAAAAATATACACATTTAAATTATTGATGAATGACTTGGGATTTCTGTTTTTGAATTTCCCGAAAATCATTTCAATGAAACGAAATAAAGAAATCAGTAAAACATTTATTGAAAAGATAATGACTGTTGTAACTGCCGTAAACGGATGTGTTTATTGTGCTTGGTTTCATGCAAAACAATCTTTGAAAAGCGGCATCGATGAAAAAGAGGTTAAAAATATGTTAAATCTGCAATTTCATACCGATGCTTCCGATTTTGAAATAATCGGTCTTTTATATGCCCAACATTATGCCGAAACCGACAGAAAACCCGATACGGAAATGAAACAAAACTTAGTCGATTTTTACGGCAATAAAACAGCAAATCATATTATTTTAATTATCCGAATGATTTATTTCGGCAATTTATCTGGAAATACGTTTGATGCATTTCTAAACCGCTTTAAAGGGAAAAAAGCAGCAAACAGCAATGTCATTTTTGAATTTTTCTTTTTTATTTTTAATGTTCCGTTTTTATTGCCTTTAATGCCTTTTGTAAAAAAATACAGAAAATAATTATTTATTAATTGAATTAACTGAGATTGATAAAAAAATGATAAATTATTTTGCCGATTAAAAAATAATTCATTTCTTTGCACTATTAAACAAAAATAGTCAGTTATATTAAAAACTGAAACTATGGCAATCGAAGATACAAAAGATAAAATATTAAGTGTTGCAAATAAATTATTCGGACGGTTTGGATTTTATAAAACATCAATGGATGAAATTGCCAAAATAGCAAGGAAAGCAAAGGGTTCTTTATATTATCATTTTTCAAGTAAAGAAGATTTATTTAAGGAAGTTGTTTCAAAAGAAATCGTAAATTTAAAAAATCAATTATCTGTTATTATCAATAATTCTGATTTAAGTGCTTCCGAAAAAATAAAAGCATACCTTATAAAAAGAATGGAGGTATTAAAAGGAGCTACGAGTTATCATGAAACAATTAAAGCTGATTTTTTTGAACACTTTGATTTTATAGACGATTTAAGACAAGAGTTGGATAAATGGGAAAAAGAAAAGCTTAAAAGTATTA
Source organism: Bacteroidales bacterium (assembly GCA_029932445.1). GTDB lineage: Bacteria > Bacteroidota > Bacteroidia > Bacteroidales > JAADGE01 > JAADGE01. Next base: position 12,167 of record JAOZQB010000022.1, read on the forward strand.
TCATACAGGGTATTGAGACAAATGAATTTTCTGTTGTCGGTGAAATTGATGTATTAACAGATGTTTTTATAATGGTTTTGAAAGGATTAGAAATTTCGTTTTTTCTGCAAAATAAATATAAAAAATATTCACCTTATTTTGACAACTTAATAGGAATTTTAACAAAAGGATTAGCGGCATAATTTTTTTTGTTCGGCACTGACTATAAAACAATAAAAGCATAAACAGTAATTTATTTAAATATGTGTATTTATTCTGAATAACAATATATACTGAAACAAAGATGAAAGAAAAATTAAGAAATCTGTTTTTTAAAATTTGGTATTGGTACATAAGTACGATAGATAAGAATGCAGATGTTATATTTATGAATTACGGATATTCCTGTATTAATCAGAAGCTGACACTGGAACCGGATGACAAAAAAAACAGATATTCGGTTCAATTATACCATCATACAGCAACAAGTACAGATATCATTGAAAAAGATTTATTGGAAGTCGGATGCGGAAGAGGCGGCGGATTATCTTACATTAACAGGACTTTATTTCCTAAAAGTGTTATCGGAGTTGATTTGAACAAAAAAGCTGTTCAATTTTGCAATAAATACTACAAAGAGACAAATAATTCATTTTTTCAGGCAGATGCTCAAAAATTACCCTTTGAAGATAATTCGTTTGATGTTGTATTAAATATTGAATCATCGCATCGTTATTCGGAGCCGGATTTATTTTTCAAAGAAGTACATCGTATTTTAAAACCCGGCGGAACATTTTTATTTGCCGACTTCAGATTTGATTTTGAAATTGACGAATTAAACAAACACCTGAAAAGTTCAAAGATGCAAACTGAACAAAAGCAGGATATCACTTCTAATGTTGTTGAAGCATTAAAACTTGCAAGTCCCGAAAGAGAAAAACTTGTTAAGAAATTAGTCCCGAGATTTTTACAAAATTTAGGAAGAAATTTTGCAGCAACCATAGGAACACCTACTTATAATAAATTTTTTAATCGGGAATTTATATATGTATTCTATATTATGAAGAAAAATAACTGACAAAATAATGGGAATTTTTATAAAAGAAATAAGGTCTGAAAAAGAATTAAAAACATTTATTAAATTTCCGGATAAATTATATGCGGGAAACAGATATTATATTCCGGCATTACATAAAAGTGAATTTATTACGCTTGATAAAACCCAAAACCCGGCTTTTGAATTTTGTGATGCAACATATTGGCTGGCATATATTAACAATCAAGTTGTCGGACGTATCGCCTTCATAATAAATCATAAGTATAATGATATAAACAACAAAAAATATGCACGTTTCGGGTGGTTGGATTTTATTGATAATGAAAATGTACTTCAAAAACTGATGCAAACTGTTGAAAACCGGGCAAAAGAAAATAATGCCGAGTTTATACACGGTCCGCTCGGATTTTCATCATTCGATGCTTCGGGTGTCTTAATCGAAGGGTTTAATGAATTACCAACATCTTTCGGTCATTATAATTTCCCTTATTATTCTGAATTATTAGAAAAAATCGGCTATAAAAAAGATATTGATTGGATCGAATATAATGTAAAAGTTCCCGATGAAATACCCGAAAATTTTGCAAGAAGTGCTGAATTATTAAAAATCAGATACAAGCTGCATTCTGCCGAACTTAAAAAAAAGAAAGATTTAGCCGGATATACGACACAAATTTTCAATCTTATAAATTCAGAATACAAAGACCTCTATGCTTTCTCGGAATTATCGGATAAACAAATTGCAGAGCTAAAAAAGGAATTTATCGTACTGCTTAATCCGGAATATGTTTCAATTATTTTAAACGAAACAAATGAACTTATTGCTTTCGGAATTACAATCCCGTCTCTTGCAAAAGCATTACAAAAATCAAAAGGCAAACTTTATCCGTTCGGTATTTTAAGAATATTAAATGCCTTACGAAAAAATGATACCGTTGACTCTTTATTAATTGCCGTAAAAAAAGAATTTCAAAATAAAGGAATACATGCTATCATTTTTAATGATTTATTTCACACGTTTAAAAAAAGAGGGATTACAAATCTGGAAACCACAAGAGAATTGGAAGAAAACAATAAAGTAAAACAACTTTGGAGCCGATTTGAACACAGACAACATAAAAGAGCACGTTGTTATATTAAAAAATTATAATTATGAAGAATAAAATAAAGCGATTATTTAATATCGATTTAATAAATCCGGAAATCTTAAAAAAATATAAGATTAAGATACCGAAAATTAAAAAAAGAGAAAAACTGATAAAAGGGACGGATAAATTTAGAAATAAAATAATCATCATTACCGGAGCATCATCGGGTATCGGTAAAGCATGTGCTCTTGAATTTGCCCGTCAGGGAGCAAAAGTTGTTCTTGCCGCACGAACCGAAAGCAATCTAAAAAAAGTTGAAACTGAAATTATAAAATCAGGCGGAGAAGCCTATTCAATAAAGACAGATGTCAGAAAAATAGACGACTGCAAAAATTTAATTGATAAAACAATTAAAAAATATAAAAAAATCGACATCTTAATTAACAATGCAGGTATTTCAATGAGAGCTTCATTTGAAGATCTGAATTTATCCGTAATTAAAGAACTGATGGATACAAATTTTTACGGTGCCGTTTATTGTACTAAATTTGCTTTACCCTACCTGTTAAAACAAAAGGGAACCGTAATCGGAATTTCATCAATTACCGGATTAACGCCTTTGCCGGGAAGAACCGGTTATGCCGCATCAAAACATGCCATGGACGGTTTTTTAAACACCTTACGATTAGAAAATTATCGAAAAGGATTAAATGTATTAATTGTTCATCCCGGTTTTACAAACTCAAATATCAGAAATACGGCTCTTAATAAAAATGGTTTAGCACAAGGTGAAACACCGAGAGATGAAGAAAAAATGATGTCTTCCGAAAGGGTTGCTCAGATTATTGCAAAAGCCGCACATAAAAGAGAACGCGATTTAATATTAACAAATCAAGGTAAACTTGCTGTTTGGTTACATCGAAATTTTCCCGGTATTACCGACAGAATTATTTTAAATGAAATGGCAAAAGAACCCGATTCTCCGGTTTAAAGTTTTATTTAAAAACCGGTTTTTAAAATATACAAGAGTAAAAATACATTCAAAAAAACTAAGTGAAATATTGAATACAATGAAAACTGTTTCAGGAAAAAATTTAAATAGACTGGTCAATATTTTTTTACCCTAAACTGACTAATAAACAATAAACGTATAAATTAAATAATAAAAATGGAAAGATTAGCAAAAGCAATTGTAAAATTCAAATGGTTGATAATAGCAGTTGTTCTCGGACTGACCGGATTTTTCGGTTATCAACTCAAAAACATTACTATCAATTCGGATATAATAAGCTCTTTACCCGATGACGATCCGGCAGCAAAGCTGTATAAAAACATAGGGACTAAATTCGGCGGCAATGATATGGGAATGATAGCTTTGGAAACAGATAATATTTTTACTGCCGAAGTATTGGAACATGTTAAACAAATAACAGACAGTCTTAAAATAACAGAAGGTGTTTCAACGGTAACAAGTATAACCGATGTTTTAGATATAAAAAGCGATGAATTCGGTATTGAAATCGGAAAATTAGTTGATGAATATGATTTGCCTAAAACGCAATCTCAACTTGACAGTTTAAAAGATTATGTTTTTTCAAAAGAAATGTACAAAGGTTCAATAGTATCCGAAGACGGAACTGCAACACTTGTTATATTTACAATGCTTGACGGAACAGACAAAGAAGCTTTGGCAAAAGATATCAGAAAAAAAGTTGAAGCATTAAATTTACCTGAAAAGTTGTACTTCGGAGGTTTGCCTATGATGATGAATGAGATTTCTGATTTAATTTTATCCGATATTATTTGGCTTATTCCCGCTGTCTTCTTATTAATTGCATTTATTCTGTTCCTTAGTTTCAAAACGGCAAGAGGTGTAATCCTTCCTTTATTAACAGCAGGTATTGCCGTTATATGGACAATCGGACTAATGGTTCTGACCGGATATGAATTAACAATGATATCCAATCAAATCCCGATTATTCTGCTTGCCGTCGGAAGTGCCTATACCATTCACGTTCTGAACCGCATCAACCAGGCAAAAGAAACAGACAGAAAAAAAGCACTTATTAAAGCTCTGGCATACATCATTGTTCCGGTAGTACTTGCAGCACTTACTACATCTGTCGGTTTTATATCATTTATTTTCGGTGCTTACCTGACAATGATTAAAGATTTCGGTATTTTTACTTCTCTCGGAACATTGTTCGCATTAATACTTTCTGTTTTCTTCGTTCCGGCGGTAATATCTGCCTTGTCAATGTATAAAAAACAAAAAGATGAACCTGTTGAAACCGAAAAAAAAGACTTTTTATCGGATAAAATTCTTCGTCCGCTCGTAAACCTTCTTTTTAAACATCCGAAATACACTTTAACTTTTTGGGGAATTCTTCTTTTGTTGAGCATCGGCGGAATATTCTTAATTAAAACAAGCGTAAATATGCAGGATTATTTTAAAAAAGATAATCCGACACGAGTTTCTGAAAATATTATGCAAGAAAAATTCGGAGGATCTCAACCCGTATTTGTTGTTTTCCGGGGTGATATGCAAAGCCCCGAAGTTTTGCAAACAATGATTAAGACAGAAGATTATATGAAAAAATTTCCGGACATTTCAACAACTCAATCGGTTGCCGATTTGGTAGAGCAAATGAATGATGCAATGGGTGAAGGCAAAAAAATTCCTGACGAAAAAGAAAAAATTGAACAATTATGGTTTTTGCTGGACGGTCAAGATATAATGTCTCAATTAGTCAGCGACGAATTAGATGAAGGAATTATACAGTCTAAATTTGCTTCAAACGACAGTAAAAATATGGAAGATTTTGTTGGCTATATGAATAAATTCATAAAAGAAAATTCAAGTGAGAATTTCAAAATTGAACTTACCGGAATGCCTTCGGTTTATGTAAAAATGAACGACAGTTTGCTCAAAAGTCAGGCAGGCAGCTTAATTATCGCAATATTATTTGTTTTTATTATAGTTGCTTTTATTTTATCATCGCCTGCAAAAGGAATAATGGCTACAATTCCGATAATTTCAACAATCGTAATTCTGTTCGGATTTATGGGTTTTGCCGGAATATCATTGGATATTGCAACAGTGTTGGTGGCAAGCGTTGCTCTCGGTATCGGTATTGATTATTCCATTCACGTTATCACACATTTTAATCACGGATTAAAAGAAACCGGCAACATTGACAAAGCACTTGAAAACACCATTATGGTCAGCGGAAAAGCCATAATAATAAATGTTGTTTCCGTTGCGGCAGGATTTCTCGTTCTTTTATTTTCACAAATGGTACCCTTACAAAATTTCGGACTATTGGTAGCATTAAGTATGTTCGGTTCGGGTTTAGGTGCATTAACCTTATTACCGGTAATATTAATTCTGGTAAACAGAAGAATAAAAATTACGGCAAAATAAAAAGATGGAAAACATAAATATAGCACAAGTTGTAAAGAACAGTAATTCTGAATTACTGAATAAATTGCCTGATTTTGCAGTAAGAATTTTAACAAAAATTGTCAGACAAGACGGGATTAATCATATTATTAATAAATACTCTGATTATGAAGGGGTTGATTTTTTACCCAAAGTAATCGAAGAACTTAATCTTAAAATAGAAATTGAAGGAAAAGAAAATTTGCCTGATAACGGAAAATGTTTTTTTGTAGCCAATCACCCTTTCGGTTTAATTGACGGAATAATTCTTACAAATACAGTAGGTGAAAAATACGGCAAATTAAAAGCAATCGGAAATGACGCATTCAAATATATACCTAATTTAAAACCGATAATTGCAAATGTCAATGTTTTTGGTCAATGTTCAAGAGATTATATCAGAGAATTAGAAAAAATATATGCTTCAGATTTCCCGATTACACATTTTCCTGCCGGTCTTGTATCAAGAATTACAGGAGGAAAAATTCAAGAAAAAAGTTGGGAAAAAAGCTTTATCCGAAAAGCTGCTGAAAACCAAAGAGATATAGTTCCGATTAAATTTTACGGAAGAAATTCTAATCTTTTTTATACCGTATATATTTTCAGACAAATATTCAGACTGAAAACAAATATTGAATTAATACTGTTACCGAGGGAAATGTTTAAAAAAAAGAATAAAACAATTAAAGTTAAAATCGGAAAACCAATTTCATATAAATCTTTTGATAAGACTTTATCACATAAAGAATGGGCAGAAAAATTAAGAAAACAATTATATCAATTAAATTAATTACAAATAAATTTTAAAAAATGAAAACAATTAAATTATCAGTATTATTAAGTGCATTGTTTCTTATTACAGGATTTAATGCAAATGCACAAGACGGGAACACAATCCTTAAAAAATTAGATGCAGTAATGTATTCTCCCAAGGACATGACCGGAAAAATGCAAATTATCTTAATTGATAAAACCGGTAAAAAGAAAGTACGTGAGGCAACAACTATTCAAAAAGGAACAGACAAAAGACTGTTCAGATTTACGGCACCGGCATCGCAAGCAGGTATTGCAACATTGTCTTTACCTAATGATGTTATGTATTTGTATATGCCGGCATTCGGTAAAGAACGCAGAATATCATCATCGGTAAAATCGTCAAAATTTGCAGGAACCGATTTTGCTTATGAAGATATGGAAGCTAAATTATTTGTCAATAAATATACCGCCAAATTATTAAAAAAAGAAGGTAATTTATTAGTGGTTGAATTAAAACCGAAATCTCAAAAATCTTCTTATTCAAAAGTTATCGTAAAATTAGAAAAAACTAATTATTATCCTACTTATATGGAGTTTTACGATAAAGGTAATAAAATGATTAAAAAAGCAAATTATAAATTTGAGAAAATAGGTAAGTATTGGAATGCTAAAGAGATAACTATGACAGATTTAAAGAAAAATCATACCACTAAGATGATAATGTCAAATGTAAAATATGACCAAAATCTTTCGAATGAAGAATTTACGGTAAGAAAATTAAAACAATAAACTCATAAAGCTCGACCGCCTGATTTATCTATATTTTTATTAAACATTATTCATAAAAAACAATTTAAATATAAAGGTCGAGCTTTTTTATATACATACAATGAAACAATCAGCAGCATTGGTATTATCAGGTGGTGCAGCAAGAGGACTTGCACATATCGGAGTTATTGAAGAACTCGAAAAACAAGGTTTTGAAATAAAATCAATTGCAGGAAATTCTATGGGAGCATATATCGCTGCAGTTTATGGATTAGGAAAACTTAATGAATATAAAGATTGGATTTTAAATTTAGAAAATAAAGACATATTCAAACTCATTGATTTTACTTTCAGTTCACAAGGTTTAATTAAGGGCGATAAAATTTTAAATAAAATGAAATCTTTTATTCCGGATAAAAATATTGAAAATCTCACAATACCCTATGCAGCAGTTGCAGCAGACCTAACAAACATGAAAGAAGTTGTTTTTACCGAAGGGAGTATTTATGATGCTGTAAGATCTTCAATTTCAATACCTACCATTTTCACACCTTTTAAAACAGAAAATTCGGTGATGGTTGACGGCGGTATTGTTAATCCGATCCCTTTAAATCGTGTAAAAAGAACAGAAGATGATATTTTAATAGCTTCTTATGTAAATGCAGATATAACCTATGAAAGGATTAAAACATCTAAAGGGAAAAACAACATCGGTTACAAACAAAAGATAAAAATATTTAAAAAGAATTTAAACAAAATAATACCGAAAAAAAATGAGAATAGGTTAAACTATTTCACATTATTAAACAAATCAACAAGTTTGCTTACTCATAGTTTATCAATTATGAATATTGAAAAATATAAACCGGATATGCTGATTAATATCTCAAGATATTCCGCCGGAACATTTGATTTTTTTAAAGCCGAAGAATTGATCGAAGCCGGAAGACTGGCAGCAAAAGAAAGTATTAATAATTACAAAAATAATTTAAAATGAAAAAATCAGTTGCTTTAGTTTTATCAAGCGGAGGCTCCACAGGTATTGCACATATAGGCGTTATAAGAGAACTTGAAAGACACGGATTTAAAATTACATCAATTTCCGGTTCTTCGATAGGTTCGTTTATAGGCGGAATATACGCAATGGGGAAATTATCAGCGTATGAAGAATGGGTAAAAAAGTTAAAAAAGAAAGACGTTTGGGGATTAATGGACTTAACTGTTTCAGCAAACGGATTATTAAAAGGAGAAAAGGTTTTTAATAAAATGAAAACATTCATACCCGATGTGCTCATAGAAAAAATGAATATTCCTTTTGCAGCAGTTGCAACAGATATTATAAATGAAAAAGAGATTGTATTTAAATCAGGTAATTTTTATGAAGCTGTGAGAGCTTCAGTAGCAATCCCGACCATTTTTACTCCCGTAAAATACAAGAATACAATCTTGGTTGACGGCGGAGTGTTAAACCCTGTACCTATTAAACATGTTAAACGAAACGAAAATGATATTCTTGTTACAGTTAATTTATACGGGAGAAAAGAGAAAATTGAAGACAAATCAATTAATGTAAAAGAAAAAAAATCTAATTCTTATAATCTCAATAAGTTAATTAAAAATATCAGCAGATTAATCAGTTCCGGAGATAAACAGAGTTACGGATATTTTTCATTGTTATCTGCTGCGACATCAGCAATGATTCATAAGTTAGCAAAACAAAATATTGAAAAATACAAACCGGATATTCTGATTAACATCCCGTCAGACACTTCAAATACCTTCGATTTTTATAAAGCCGACAAACTAATTAAAATCGGAGAAGAAGCAGCAAAAAAAGAAATTCAAAAATTTATTAATTCAAAATAAAAAAAGTGAAAACATCAGCTATAATATGTGTTTATAACGAAGAAAAAACAATTGAAGAAGTAATTAACATTGTAACGGATTATTTTTTCAATGAAGTCAT
>JAOZQB010000171.1 GCA_029932445.1 Bacteroidales bacterium
CCGACAATTTCAAAATTATCATGATTTTTTAAAACGGAAATCAATTGTTCGGTTTGAGCAATAACCTCATCGGCAGGATATTGACGTGTTTTGGCAATCATAATCTTTTTATGTACGGTCGGTAAGGTGTTTTCTTTGTCGGCAAGCAGTTCTTCATATAATTTTTCGCCCGGTCGTAAACCGGTAAATTTTAAATTTATATCCGTTCCCAGTTTTAATCCGGAAAGTTGAATCATTTTTTTTGCAAGGTTTACAATTTTAACGGATTTTCCCATATCAAAAATAAAAATTTCACCGCCTTTTCCCAATGCACCGGCTTGCAAAACCAACTGACAGGCCTCGGGAATGGTCATAAAATAACGTGTAATTTCGGGATGGGTTACCGTTACCGGACCGCCCTCTTCAATTTGTTGTTTAAACCGCGGAATAACCGAGCCGTTTGAGCCCAGAACATTTCCGAAACGTGTGGTAACAAATGCTGTTTTATTTTGTTGTTGCAGGGTTTGAATATAAATTTCGGCTATCCGTTTTGATGCTCCCATGACATTGGTGGGATTTACGGCTTTATCCGTAGAAATCATTACAAATTTTGCCGCATTAAACGCCAGTGCCGTATCTGCGATAATTTTTGTTCCGGAAATATTTACGCGTAATGCTTCCGACGGATTATTTTCCATCATAGGAACATGTTTGTAGGCAGCCGCATGATAAATTGTATCCGGCTTAAAAGTTTCAAAAACCTTTTGCATTCTTACGGGATTTGTTACATCACCGATAATAATTTCATAATTATGAAAACCGTATTTTTCTTTTAATTCCAATTCCAAATTATAAAGCGGCGATTCTGCCTGATCCAAAACAATAATCAATTTCGGTTGGAATCGTGTCAACTGAAAAACGATTTCACTGCCGATGGAGCCGGCAGCACCCGTTACAAGAATCGTTTTATTTAAAATGTCTTTTTTAATTTGCTTTTCATCTAATTTTATCGGTTCGCGTTCTAATAAATCTTCAATATTTATTTTCCGGATTTGACGGTAAGTAAGTTCTCCGTTAATCCAATCTTTTGCATCCGGAAGTGTCAATACATTAACGTCATATTCGAAACATAAATCAATCACTTTTTGCTTTTGAAGCGTACTTATTGATTTATCGGAAAGAATTAATTCATAAATATCACTTTTTTTGAAAACAGATTCTAATTCCGATAATTTATAAAATTTAATTCCGTCTAATTGTTTCTTTTTACCGGTACCGTAAGGATCAATAAATGCTTCGACTTTGTATTTTATTTTGGGGTCTCTTGTTAAAACACGCTTTGTTGTAACGGCATCTTCATTTATTCCGAGTATAACGACTCTTTTTTCTTCTTTAAAAAGATTATTAGCTTCGTAATATACTGTTTTGACAAATAAGCGAAAACCTGTTAAAAGAAAAATACTGACAAAATAATCAATCAGAATAACCGAAAAGGGGATGATATATTTTTGATGCGCAAAAAAGAATGAAGAATAGTTAATTGCAATGTAAATTGCATTCGTATATGTAATTACCAGAATAATTCGAATGGCATCTTTGGTTCCGGTAAACCGAATAATTCCGGCATAAGAATGAGTCAACAAAAAAACAATTAAACGAGTTACAAAAACTAAAATGATAATTTGCCAAATCCGATCAAAATATTCGTTTGTTAAGTCAAAATTAAACCGAAGTAAAAATGCAAAAACAATTGACATTACAGAAGCTGCCAAATCAATTGTAAGAACAATCCAACGCGGGGTGTGTTTGTTTGATGTGAAAAATTTCAACATAATTTATTCTCGTATCACTTTAACTTCATTACTTAAACCGATTTTAATAATACTTGATGAATTGCCGAAAGCCAAATCATTTTGTTTATATTCAACAATATAATCAACCTTTTCTTTAATTTCATCAGAAATTTGTTTGAAATTTAATGGTGTTTCCGTATCAGCAATATTCGCCGAAGTAGAAACAATCGGTTTTCTGAACTTGCGCAATAATTGTTCCGTAAAATGTTCGTGCGTTATTCTGATTCCGATACTGCCGTCGGAAGCAATTAAATTTTCAGCTAAATTTTTAGCTCCCGGAAAAATAACCGTAAGCGGTTTGTCCGATAATTCAATCAAATCAAATGCTATTTGGGGAACGATTTCAATATAAGAATAGATTGAGCTGATATTATTTAAAAGAATCAGCATACTTTTTTGTTCATTCCTTTTTTTTATTCTGAATATTTTCTCAACGGCTTCGGGATTTGTTGCATCACAACCCAAACCCCAAACAGTATCGGTAGGATATAAAATAATTCCGCCCTTATTGAGAATTTCAACTGCTTTATTTATATCCTCTCTCATTTTATTTTACGTATAAATCAATGTTTTTTAGTTTAAAACTAATATAAAAACTTTGTGGGCTTAGCGTGATATTAAATTTTATTTCACGCTAAGAATAGTGCAAAGAATCTGAATATGTTATTTCAATTTTTAAAACTATTATTAAAGAACCTAATTCAATTATTTCAAATAGACATTCATTAAATTTGCAGCAATTTTTTCCTCATTAAATTTTTGAACAAATTTAAAACCTTCCGTAATCATTTCATCTCTTAATTCGGCATCCGTTAACACAACTTTAATTGCTTCACTGAGTTGCTTGTAATTATCCGGTTCAATATAAATTGAAGATAATCCGCCCGTTTCGCTGAAAACACCGCCTTTTGTTGTTATTATCGGAATTTTGGAATACAATGCTTCAATTAAAGGGATTCCGAATCCTTCAAAATAAGAAGGATAGGCAAATAAACCGGCTTGTTGATATATTGCCGGCAAATCTTCGGTCGGTACATCATTTAAAATGGTCAATCGGGTTGTTAAATTATTTTCTTCGGCATATTTCAGTAATTCCTCTTGATAATCTGTTTCTTTTCCGACAATGACAAAGTCTGCTTTTATTTTTCCGTAAGACATTGCTTTTAAAACGGATAATGTGTTTTTTCGTTTTTCAACGGTTCCGACATTCAAAATATAGTTTTCGGGTAAATTGTATTTTTGAGCTACTTCAATTTTTTTATTTGTATCAGCTTTTTTATAAAAAATCGTATTACATCCCTGATAAACAACTTCAATTTTATGGTCGTCAATATCCAAAAAATTAATAATATCCGTTTTTGTTTGTTCACTCACGGCAATTATTGTATCGGCAATTTCACAAGCATATTTTGCTTTTTGATAATAAATTTTTCTGTCAACCGCATGATACAATTCCGGAAACCGTAAAAAAATTAAGTCGTGAATGGTAACAATCAATTTCGTGTCGCTTTTTTTGTGCGCTTTATAAGGTAATTCTCCGCTTAATCCGTGAAAAACATCCAACTTGTATTCTATAATTTTTTTTGAAAGTCGAACCGTACGCCAATACGATTTAAACAGTTTGCTGAGAAATAATTTAGGAACAATCGTTTTTACATTTTCGGGAATTTTAAAATCAACGGCATTTTCTGTTGAGGGTGTAAAAAGTAAATAATCATGTTTCGGATAATATTTCGACAACATTTCAATTGTACTTCTGCTGTAATTGCCCAATCCGCCGCTGTTATAAAAGGCTCTTTTGGCTTCAAATCCGATTTTCATAGTCGCTAAATTTGCGTTAAGATTGAAACAATTATTAATTTAAACCGTTACATTAAATTCGCGCAAAGCATCATTTAATGACGTTTTCAAATCCGTAGATGCTTTTCTTTTTCCGATAATAAGTGCTGCCGGAACTTGAAAATTTCCTGCCGGAAATTTCTTTGTTATTGTTCCCGGAATGACAACTGAACGAGCCGGGATAACACCTTTATATTCTGTTGGTTCAATACTTGTTACATCAATAATTTTTGTTGATTTCGTAATTGATACTCCGGCACCGATAACCGCTTCTTCCATAACTCTGACTCCCTCAACAATAATGCAACGGGAACCGATAAAACAATCATCTTCAATGATAACCGGAGCTGCCTGAACCGGTTCTAAAACACCGCCGATACCGACTCCGCCGCTTAAATGCACACGTTTACCGATTTGAGCACAAGAACCGACTGTTGCCCAGGTATCAATCATCGTTCCCTCATCAACATAAGCACCAATATTGATATATGACGGCATCATTATTACACCGGGAGAAATATATGCTCCGTAGCGAGCAACTGCTTGCGGGACAACACGAATTCCCAATTTGTCATACCCTTTTTTTAAAGGTATTTTATCGTAAAATTCTAAATCCCCTGCACGCATTTGTTTCATTTCTTGTAAAGGAAAATATAAAATAACTGCTTTTTTTGCCGTATCATTAACTTCCCAAATCCCGTTAACGGGTTCTGCAATTCTTAATTTCCCTTTATCAATTAAATCAACGGTTTTAAAAACGGCTTTACGTGTTTCTTCATCCTTTAATAGGTTTCGGTTTTCCCAAGCCGCATCAATTAATTTAAAGATCTTCTTCATTAATACTTTTTCAATAATAAAATCCAAATTTATGATAAAATAATTATTTACAAAAGAAATGCCTTTAAGAGCGTTTTTTAATTATTTTAATCAGATTATTATTTTTAAATTTTGCTTTATAAACAAGTTTTCCGGTTTTATCATACTCAGAAATTGTGCCGTTTAACATTCCGTTTTCATAAACCGCTTCTTTTTGCAGTTTTCCGTTCGGATACCACTGTTTTGATTTACCTTTTCTTTTTCCGTTTATGTAATTTTCTTCGCGAATTTTCAATCCGTCGGGAGCAAAATATTCCCATTTTCCGGTTTTCAAACCGTTTAAATAGCGTCCTTTGTTTTCAATTTGACCTTCATCAAAATATTTTTCGAATATTCCTTCGGGTATTGCCATATTATAATTTTCAACAGACGTTTTATTTCCGTGTTGATTATAGTAAACCGATTCTCCGTTTTTAATTCCGTTTTTGTAATGAATTTTATATTTTAATTTACCGTTAGGAAACCATTCTTTCCAAATGCTGTCTTGTTTTGCATCTTTAAAATAACCGGACATTTTGTTTCTGCCGTCTTCAAAAAACGAATCCCATTTGCCTTGTTCTTTACCGTTTGAGAATATCCCGGAATAATAAACTTGTCCGTTTTCATAAAAAACCGTCCATTTACCTTCTCTTTTATCATTTTTAAATAAACCTTTTTTCCATACAGATCCGTCGGGATACCAATAAGTCCAAATACCGTTCATTTTACCTTTTTTATACGATCCTTCATTCCCTTTTATCGTAATACTTTTATCATCAATTACATTGGTTTGCCAATAAGTCCAGATTCCTTCTTGTATGCCGTTTTTGAAATTTCCGAAAATATCCGGCTTACCGTCTTTATGATACCATTTTGCAGAACCGTCTTTTTTGTCATTTTTAAATGTTATTTCGGCTTTTAAATTTCCGTTTTCATAATAGGATTTATGAATTCCCTCTTTTTGTCCCGAAACATATTTCCCGATCCGTTCAATGTTACCGTTTTCATACCAAAATGTCCAAACACTGTCGCGTTTTCCGTCTTTTAATTTTCCGAGCATTGACAGTTGTCCGTCTTCATAATATGATTTATTAATTCCGTTTTCATAATTCAAATCGGTTTTAAGATTTCCGTTTTTATAGTAACTAATCCAATGGTCTGTTTTTTCTCCGTTTTTGTAATTTCCTTTTGAAGCAATGTCACCCGAAACAAAATATCGTATCCACACGGAATCTTTTAATCCGTCGGTATATTTTCCGGTTGTTTTTAATTGTCCGTCAGGATAATAGTCCCTGAAATTTCCGTTTCCGTTTTTAATTAAGGTATCTTTTTTTGACGTTATGTAAAATTTTAAATACGCGTTTCCTTTTTGATATTCCTTTACGGATTTAATTTTTCCGTTTATATAATAGGTATTCCAAATACTGTCTTTCAGTCCTTCGGTATATTTTCCGGTCTGTTTTAAACTGCCGTCTCTGAACCATTCTTTATACAAACCGTTTTGTTTTCCGTTTTCAACACTTCCTTCGTTAAATTTTTTTCCGTTATCATAAAAATAGGTGACGCGTCCTTTGACTTCGCCTTTATGATATTCCGATTCTCTTAATAATTTCCCTTTTTTATCCCAAAATTTCCAGAGTCCTTCTTCTTTTCCGTCCTTTAGAATACCTTCACTAATTTTTGTTTTATCTTCTCGATAAAAGGTTTTTAAT
>JAOZQB010000172.1 GCA_029932445.1 Bacteroidales bacterium
AGTTATTTTGAGGATACTCAAAACATTTTATATATCGTATTTCCTACTATAGGTGTCCTGCTTACGGTTGTATTTATAAAATATATCATAAAAAAGAAAGTTGAACACGGCATTCCCGGTGTTTTATATTCGATATCGCAAACCCACGGATTTATGAAAATGCACAATTTATTTTCATCAATCATTACCAGTGCATTTACGGTCGGTTTTGGTGGTTCTGTCGGATTGGAAGGTCCGACGGTTGCTACAGGAGCTGCATATGGTTCAACATTGGGGCGTTTTTTTCATCTTAATTATAAACATCGTATTTTGTTACTCGGAGCAGCATCCGCAGGAGCTATGTCAGCAATTTTTAAAGCACCTTTGGCAGGGGTTGTTTTTGCTTTGGAAGTAATTATGATTGATTTAACAATGTATTCGGTTGTTCCGATTTTAATTGCTTCGGTAACCGGTGCTCTTACGTCTTATTTTTTGCTCGGTTTCGGTGCAATTTATCCGTTTCAAATGAAAGATTCATTTGTAATGAGTGACTTACCGTATTATTTGATTCTCGGAATTATAACCGGATTGGTTGCTGCCTATTTTACAAAAGTTTATATCGTTATTGAAAAGTTCTTTTCTAAATTGAAAAATCCTTGGTATAAATTATTAATAGGCGGTTTCAGTTTGGGCTTATTGATTTATCTTTTTCCGTTTTTCTACGGAGAAGGTTATGATGTTACGAATTCAGCTTTGCACGGAAATTATGAATATTTATTTCAAAATACATTATTTGAAAGTTTGTCTTCTAATCAAATAATGATTTATGTATTGTTTATTGTAATAATCCTTTTTAAAGTTGTTGCTACATCGATTACATTCGGAAGCGGAGGTATCGGAGGAATATTTGCCCCGACTTTGTTTACCGGTGCAAATATAGGCTTGTTCTTTACTCTGATTATAGGTTCTCTCGGACTGGGAACTTTGTCGCATGAGAATTTTGCTTTGGTAGCAATGGCCGGAATGATTGCAGGAGTATTACATGCTCCTTTAACGGCAATTTTCCTTATCGGTGATTTAACCGGCGGATACGGTCTGTTTGTTCCGTTGATGGTTGTTGCAACAATTTCTTATGCTACCGTTCGTATTTTTCATAAAAATTCAGTTTATACAATTCAATTGGCTCGAAGAGGTGAATTGATGACGCATCATAAAGATAAAAATATTCTTAAAATGATGAAAGTTAAAAATTTAATTGAGAATAATTTTATAAAATTAAAATCGAATTATAATTTAACACAGATAAAAGATGCTTTTATTAAATCCGAACGGAATGTTTTTCCGGTAGTTGATGATGATAATAATTTTTTGGGTTTAATTACTTTACAGAATTTTAAGAATATTATTTTCGATAAAGAAAAATACGAACATATTTTCGCAAGCCAAATTATGTTTAAACCGAAAGTCGTGGTTGATATTCATGATACAATGGCAGAAGTTGCAAAAAAAATTCAAACCAGCGGCTTATTTAATGTCGTTGTTCTGGACGGTACAAAATATAAAGGCTTTGTTTCGCGTGCAAATGTTTTTTCATCATACAGAAGAATTATTCGTAAATTCTCCGATGATTAAAAAATCCTGATTTTTTTCTCTTCAGATATCATAATTTATTTTAATTTTGAAGAATTTCAATATTAAGAAATATGAGAAAAGCAAAATTTATTGTTTTTGAAGGAATTGACGGGTCAGGGAAATCTACAATCAGTAATTTATTATTTGAGAAATTAAATTCTCAATTCGGAAATATTTACAGAACCTCAGAACCGACTGACAGTCCCGTTGGTTCGGTGATAAGAAATATATTGAACAAAAGAATTATTTCGGATGAAAAAACTATTGGGGCTCTTTTTTTGGCAGACAGGTTAGATCATATACAAAATCCCGTATCCGGAATATTACATTATTTGGACAAAGGAATAAATGTTATTTGCGATCGATATTATTATTCATCCTATGCATATCATGTCCCTTCATTTTCAATGGATTGGCTTATTAATGCAAATAAAATTTGTGCAGATTTACTAAGGCCGGATATCGTGTTTTTTCTTGATATTTCTGTTGAAGAAAGTATGAAAAGACTTCACAAATCAAGACAATTTCATGATTTATTTGAAACAAAAGAAAAAATGTCACAAGTCAGAGAAAATTATATCCGAGCAATTAAAAGAGAAGGAGAAAAAGATAATGTCGTAATTATTGACGGGCATAAAAGTGTAAAAGAAATTATTGACGAAGTTTGGAACAAAACATTAGAACTTATAACTATATAATGAATATCGTAAATTATTAATTATATGAAGATTATTGTTACTTTCAGTCGAATTTTAACCGGATTGGTTTTTGTATTTTCCGGCTTTGTTAAAGCGATCGATCCGGTAGGAACTCAAATTAAATTCAGCGATTATTTTGAAGCCATGGGATTAGCATTTTTAATGCCTTATGCTTTAATCTTTTCATTTTTGTTGAATGCTGCCGAATTAACAGTCGGGTTAATGTTATTATTTAATGTGTTTTCGAAATTTGCAAGTTGGGCAGGTCTGTTTTTTTTAATTCTTTTTACCCCGCTAACATTGTGGCTTGCAATTGCAAATCCGGTTACCGATTGCGGATGTTTCGGAGATGCCGTAAAATTAACAAATTGGCAAACTTTTTGGAAAAATGTAATTTTATTTATATTTATTTTGATTATTTTCTTTTACAGAAAAAGATACGGAACAGATTTAAAAGGTAAAAAAAATATGATACTTTTTTCTTTGTTTATTTTGTTTTCTTTTGCATTTCAATTTTATAATTTTTACAATTTACCGATTATTGATTTCAGACCTTTAAAAGAAGGAACAAATATCAAAGATGCAATCAGTTATCCTCCTGATGCCGAAAAAGATGTTTATGAAACAGAGATCCTGTATAAAAATTTAAATACCGGGAAAAGTAAAGCATTTGATATTAATAGTATTCCTTATCAAGATACTTTAAATTGGGTTTATGATACGACAATGACAAAATTGATTAAAAAAGGGTATGAGCCGCCTGTTCATGATTTTTTCTTGTCGAATTTGAACGGAAGAGATATCACGGAAGATATCTTAAATGATAAAAGAATCAGTTGTATTTTAATTATACCTGATTTAGAAAAAGGGATAAAACGAATCAAAAATTATAAACGAAAATTAGCTGATATTGCTTTTTATACCGATTATAATCACTATAAGTTTTATTGTTTTACATCTTCGGAAACACGTGTAATAAATCAATATAAAAACAGTTTGCCGCCTTATGTGCAAATTTTAACAGGAGATTATAAAATGCTGAAAACTTTTATTCGGTCAAATCCCGGATTTGTAATTTTAAAAGACGGTATTATTCTGAAAAAATACCATTATTTAAATATTCCCGATGTTAATACAATTAAAAAACTAAATCAATAATATTATGAGAACAAAAATAGTTGCCGGAAATTGGAAAATGAATACAGATATTAAAGAAGGAGTTATTCTTGCTTCTGAAATAGATTCTGAACTAAAAAATATGACATTGCCGGAAGACGTTAAAGTAATAATCGCACCGCCTTTTACACATATTGCTTTTGTTGAGCAAGTTACTGATCATAAAAAAATTATGATTGCAGCTCAAAATTGTGCTGCAGAAACAGAAGGTGCATATACCGGAGAAGTTTCTGTTAAAATGTTGAAAGGTTTGGGATGTACGGCGGTAATTTTGGGCCATTCCGAAAGAAGAGCTTATTATCATGAAACATCCGAGACACTTGTTAAAAAAACCGAACAAGTTTTACAAAATGAAATGATGCCGATTTTTTGTTGCGGTGAAAAATTGGAAGAAAGAGAAGCCGGAAATCATTTTAATGTAGTAAAAAATCAAATTTCAGAAGCATTGTTTCATCTGTCGGAAACTGATTTTTCAAAAATCGTAATCGCCTACGAACCCGTGTGGGCAATCGGCACCGGTGTAACAGCAAGTAAAGAACAAGCACAAGAAATTCATAAATTTATCAGAAAAACGGTTGCCGATAAATATAATGATAAGATTGCCGATAATTTAACGATTTTATACGGAGGCAGCGTGAAACCCGGAAATGCACAAGAAATTTTTTCAATGCCTGATGTGGACGGCGGTTTAATCGGAGGAGCAGCTCTGAAGGCAGATAACTTTATTGATATTATTAAAGCAATCATTTAAGATTTTTTTATGGCTGAAAATAAAATATTTACGGCAGGAGATAACAATCCCAAAACTCGTTCGGATTGTTATGTATCATTAGAAATACTCAAATCAGGAGGATTAAAGATTGATTTAAAGAGTAAAGTAAAGGGATTATACGGAGATTCAATTATTAAATTATGTAAAGAAGAGTTGACTTTTTTCGGTATTGAAAATGCCGTTATAAATATTGTTGATACCGGGGCATTGGATTTTACGATAGCAGCCAGAATTGAAACCGTTGTTAAACAGGCAATTGATACGGATAAAGATTTTTTACTTGATATTCTTGACGAAAATAAATATTCAACCGAGAAGGATCAATTTCGCTTTTCGCGACTTTATTTACCCGGAAACAGTCCTAAAATGATGCTAAATGCCGGTGTTCATAAACCGAACGGAATTATTTTGGATTTGGAAGATTCTGTGGCACCTGCAAAAAAACATGAAGCTCGATTTTTAGTCAGAAATGCATTAAGAAGTATTAATTTTTACGGTACAGAGCGTATGGTAAGAATCAATCAATTACCTGCAGGTCTCGATGATATTAAATTTGTTGCACCGCATTATGTAAATTTATTGTTAATTCCGAAATGCGAAACAGCAGAACAAATTTTACAAGTTGATAAAGAAGTTGCTGAACAAAGAAAACGATACGGTTTTAAATACCCGATTTATTATATGCCGATTCTTGAAAGTGCACTCGGAATTGAAAATGCCTTTAAAATTGCCTGTGCATCCGAAAATGTCGTTTCCATGGCAATCGGTTTGGAAGATTTTACGGCAGATTTGGGTGTCAGAAGAACCAAAGAGGGTAAAGAATCACTTTTTGCAAGAATGCGAATGGTAAATGCTTGCAAAGCTGCAGGAATTCAACCGATTGATTCTGTCTTTTCTGATGTCGGTGATGAAGCCGGTTTAAGAAAAACCGTTTCTGAAAGTAAAATGTTGGGTTTTGAAGGAATCGGATGTATTCATCCGAGACAAATTGCTCCCATTCATGAAAGTTTTGCTCCCGAAGAAATCGAAATCGAAAAAGCAAAGAAAATTATCAGAGCTTTTAATGATGCAAAAGAAAAGGGTCTCGGAGTAATTTCAATCGGAACAAAAATGATTGATCCGCCGGTTGTAAAAAGAGCCGAAAAAATCATTCATTTAGCTCTTGAATTGGGTCTTTTGTCAAAAAAATGGCTTTCTGAAGAAATCTAATTTTATTAGTTTCTCCTTTTTATTATTTTTACCGATTAATTTATTACTATTATTTAAATCTATTTTGGAATGAAGAAATTATTTCTGTTTATTGCAATCATTTTATTTACCGGAAATCTGATTAATGCTCAAAATAATATCGGATTTTTTGTCGGAGGCGGTATTAGTGATATGCGTATGGTTGATTCGACAAAAAGTCTGACAAAGGAAATTAATAAAGAAATGCAATTTTCTCCTTCCTATTACGGAGGAATTAATTTTGAAAATATTATAATTGAAAGACAATTGTATTTACTATTCGGATTACAAGCAATCAGCAGAGGTTATAAAGCTGATAATGACAGTGTTTCCTTTTTTATTCATAATGCTTATATTCCTCTTGAAATAAAATACAAATATTTTTTCAGCAAAAGAGGAGAGGGTAATGTATTTGTATCTGCCGGTCCTTATGTTGCAGCTTCATATAAAGGAACAAAAAAAAATATTGCATTTCAGGAAGCGGTTGCAGCAGATACAACAGGTTTGTTATCCTTTTCGCCTGAAATGAAATTCGGAAAATTAGGAAGTGATGATACGGAAGCAATTGATTACGGTGTTAATGCAAGTATCGGCTTCGGATACAGTCATTTGCAAGTGGCTTATAACTTCAGTATGGGATTGCATAATATGATTCCTTCTCAAACATTTAAAGATACGCCTTCAAATGTTTTTGTTCCTAAACTAAAACATATGAATCATTCAATTACAGTCGGATTTTATTTCACAAATAA